>JBBDIG010000024.1 GCA_040880525.1 Bacteroidia bacterium | reverse complement strand
CAAAACGAATTAAATCAGCACTTTAGAATTGCGATCTAAAAGCCTATACCTATAATTTTATTAAGCAATAAAATAATATTGTAAAATTGCAAATTAAAATTAAAAAACAAATTAAATCAACCATCATTCCTTCTCTCCTTCTCTCATTGGAAAACCCCAATCGTATTGATCCATTGAATACAGGCACTCCTTCAATAGATCAATAGCCGCCCGTATGTCGTCCGTGTGGGCCATTTCTATGACCTGGTGGAGGTGGCGTGTCGGAATAGAAATGGCTCCGGCTATTGCACCGCGCTTTCCCATCCGCTGCACTCCAGCGGTATCCGTACCTCCGGCAGGCAGCACTTCCATCTGGTAGGCGATATTGTTCTTCTCAGCCACGTGCTTCATAAATTCCACCATGCGCGAGTCGCTGATCACGGATCCATCCAGCACCTTTATTCCTGCTCCTTTTCCCAGGCTTGTTACCATTTCATGGTCACTGGCGCCCGGCAGGTCATACGCCACAGTAGTATCAATCCCGATCCCGAAGTCCGGGTCAATAGTGTGCGCGGCTACAGAAGCACCCCGAATGCCCACCTCCTCCTGCACGGTAAAAACCGCGTAAAAATCGTAAGGTATATCCTTGAGTTCGCGCAATGCCTCAATGAGCAGGAAAACCGCCACCCGGTTGTCAATGGATTTTCCGTTTACGCAATGCCCCATCTGGATGAACTCGCGATCCCTCGTAATAGGATTTCCCACAGAAATAAATTGCTCCACTTCCTCGCGGGGCATTCCGCAATCAATGAAGTAATCGGTGGCTTTTGGCAGTCTCTTGCGCTCTTCCTCATTCATCACATGGATGGGTTTGCTTCCCATCACGCCCACTACATCCTTCTTCCCGTGGATGATTACCCGTTGCGCTGTCAGCGTTTTAGGGTCGAAACCGCCAAGCAGGTGAAACCGAATAAAACCGTTGCTATCAATATGTTTTACAATAAACCCGATCTCATCCATATGCGCAGCGGCCATCACCCGTTTCCTGTTTTCGGTGCCGGATGCAGTTCCCTTTTTCAATGCCACCACATTTCCCAGGTTATCTACTGATACGTGGTCCGCCAGCGGAGAAACCTCGCGCAGCACTACTTCGCGTATGCGGTTTTCATATCCCGGTGCCCCCGGAGTTTCACTTATTTCCTTAAAAAGTGGAATGTTTAGCTGCGCCATAGTTGAATGGGATCTTTATAATGTGACAACATAATTCTGAAAATTAAGCGACAATACAAAACGAGGGTGCCCTGGAGGAAAACGCAGGAGCTGATATGTCGAAGCCTTCACGTTTTTCAAGCAGTACGAGAGGAAAATCATTCCACCCGGCTCACCTTGATTGCATTGGTGCGCTTTTTCTCATGGATCGGCATGCTGGCCAGGTTGATAACAATGTCGCCCGGTTCCACCAACCCTTTCTTTTTTATGATTTCCTGCACATCATTGAACGTTTCATCAGTGCTGACGAACTTGTTGTAGTAATATCCTTCCACTCCCCAAACCAGCGAAAGCGTATTGAGCAAGGGAATATTACTGGAGAAGACAATTGTCCGGGCTCGCGGTCTGAAGCTTGAAATCTTAAAGGCTGTATAGCCAGATTTGGTCATTCCTATAATGGCCTTAGCATCCAATTCTTCGGAGATAAGAACAGAATTATAGCAGATTGCATCTGAAATAAAGGTTACAGAATTTTGATTGATAGGATGCCGCTTCACATAAATTGTGTTTTCGATTTCAACGCGCTGAATGATGCGCTTCATGTGCTGGATAACTTCTTCGGGATAGCCGCCAACTGATGTTTCACCGCTTAGCATGAGCGCGTCCGCACCATCCATTACCGCATTTGCCACATCGTTTGTTTCCGCTCTTGTAGGCCGGGGATTATGAATCATGCTTTCCATTATCTGCGTGGCAATGATTACCGGTTTAGCCATCGCAATGCTCTTGTTCACAATGCTTTTCTGAATGATGGGCAAATCCTCCAGCGGCACCTCCACACCCAAATCGCCCCGCGCGATCATGATACCATCAGCCTCTTCGATGATAGCATCAATATTTTCCAGTGCCTCCGGTTTTTCAATCTTGGCAATGATCTTAGGTGATTTTCCCTTTGCCAGGATCTCCTTCTTTAGATGCCGTATATCCTGAACATCCCTCACAAATGAAAGCGCGATCCACTCAGCATCATGCTCCAGGGCAAAATCAAGATCCCGAAGATCTTTCTCAGTAAGGCTTGGGAGAGAAATTTTGGTATTCGGCAGATTCACACCTTTCTTTGAACTTACCTTTCCGCCATAGATCACCTTGGTTTTTACTTCATTCTTTCCGTTGGTTTCCAAAACCTCAAGCTCCAGTTTTCCATCGTCCAGCAACACCCTGGCTCCCGGCTTTATATCCCTGGGGAAATCTTTATAATTGATGGTAATTTTTTCAGCAGTTCCTTCTACTTCATCTGTGGTAAGGATAAGGGTATTTCCCTGTACCAGAAATTGTTCATTGTCTTTCACCGTGCCAATCCTGATTTTAGGGCCCTGAAGATCAGCAAGGAGGCATATAGGCAACCCGTACACTGAATTGATCTTTCTCACCTTTTTGATCACATCAAGATGCTCCTCATGGGTTCCGTGAGAAAAATTGAGGCGGCACACATCCACTCCTGCATTGATGATCTTCTGCAGGGCTTCGCTACTGTTTGTGGCTGGACCAATGGTCGCAATAATCTTGGTTCTGTTAAATTTCGAATTAATCAAGGTACAGGTAGTTTTTTGATTTCAACTTGTCAACTTCAAGGGCAAAAATAGCCTGAATGGAAGGAATGGAGGTTAAGCCCGCCTTAAGTTCGGCTGCCTTTTCTTTTTTACCAGGCCCATTAATGACAAGTACATAATCTAAGTTTTTGAAATTGGGAAAAAGTAAATGCCCTTCCTGCCTGTTATTCACGAGGTAAACGGCATTCTCTGCTCCCTCATCTGTAGTTGGCCCAAACCTGTTAAAGGTCATGATGCATTCATCTGCAACAGGAATTTTAATGGCATCAGTTTTAGAAAGATGCAGGAGGCCCGTTTTGTTTATTTGAAAACATAGGCGGTAATCTCGTTCAGAGGAAACGACACCAAGCAGGATAAATCCTGGTTCGGGTTCAGGAAACTTCACTTTTTTCATCAAAACAGCATAAGCTTATCAGCGGCTAATATTAGTACATCTTTGGGAACTGGAAAAGCCATTGGCAACTTGATTCAAAAAATTTGCATGTTTGGTGTTTTGGCTAAAAAGGAAGTTATTTGTAGCAAAATTTAAAACCTGAAAAACATGTCTGATATTGCCTCTAGAGTAAAAGCAATAATTGTTGAGAAGTTGGGCGTTGATGAAAGCGAAGTAACCCCGGAAGCAAGTTTCACTAATGACTTAGGGGCAGATTCACTGGATACTGTTGAACTTATTATGGAGCTTGAGAAGGAATTTAATGTATCCATCCCTGATGAACAAGCTGAGAACATCAATACAGTAGGACAAGCAATAAGTTATCTGGAAGAACAGGTTACTAATTGACCTATTCCGGAACGCAGAATTAATGACAAGAAGAAGGGTAGTAATTACAGGCTTAGGTGCCCTTACACCAATCGGAAACACTGTTAAGGAGTTTTGGGATGGATTGGTAAGAGGTGTAAGCGGAGCCGATGATATCACCAGGTATGACGCAAGCAAATTCAGAACACGATTTGCCTGCCAACTCAAGAATTTTAATGCCGAAGATTTTATTCCGCGTAAAGAGATGCGGAAAATGGATCCGTTTGCGCAATACGCACTTATCTGTGCCCAGGAGGCCGTGAGAGACAGCGGACTGGAGGAGGATAATGTAAACAAGGAGCGCGTTGGAGTCATTTACGCTTCGGGTATCGGTGGCCTTTCTACCTTTTATGATGAAGTGAGTGCTTTTGCCAAAGGTGACGGCACACCACGCTTCAATCCGTTTTTTATTCCTAAAATGATCGTGGACATTGCCGCAGGCCATATTTCAATGAAGTATGGTTTTACCGGACCCAATTTCGCCACGGTCTCCGCTTGTGCTTCTTCTGCCAACGCTATTGCTGATGCTTACTTCTACATTCAGCAGAACAAAGCTGATGTTATTTTGGCCGGTGGGTCAGAAGCGGTTATTAATCAGGCTGCCATTGGCGGATTTAACGCTATGCGTGCTCTTTCCGAGCGAAATGATGATCCCAAAACCGCTTCAAGGCCTTTTGATAAAAACCGCGATGGTTTCGTTATGGGCGAAGGCGCGGCTACCCTGGTGCTCGAAGATTATGAACATGCCAAAAAACGGGGCGCTACCATCTATGCAGAAATGACCGGATTTGGCGTGTCGGCTGACGCATACCATTTGACGGCCCCGCACCCGGAAGGTCTCGGTGCAAAAAAGGTGATGGAAAATGCCCTGGCCGATGCAAGTCTCAAAACTTCTGATATTGATTACATAAATGTTCATGGTACCTCCACTCCGCTGGGAGACGTCAGTGAATTAAAGGCCATAAGGAAAGTTTTTGGAGATGACGCGTTTAAGCTTAATATCAGTTCCTCCAAATCCATGACCGGCCATCTTTTAGGGGCTGCGGGTGCTGCCGAAGCACTGGTTTCTATTCTTTCTATACAGCACAATATTATCCCTCCTACAATCAACCACTTCGAAGACGACCCCGAAATTGACCCATCATTTAACCTCACGTTTAATGAGGCGCAGGAAAGGGAAGTTAAAGTGGCGCTAAGCAACGCTTTTGGATTTGGAGGCCACAACGTGTCTCTGGTATTTCAAAAGTTAACTGACTGATTACGGGCGCTGTAAAGCTGGTTATATATTGACATTTTTCAATACACTCTGGATCAGGTATCGCTATCGAAATACTGCCGACAGGGAATTATATTATTACATTAAGTCGCTCACGGGCAAAGCGCCCCGAAAACTTCGCTACTACCGAAAGGCCATGCGGCATAGCTCTGCCATTGCAGAAGACCAAAAAACAAGAGTAAAAAGCAATGAGCGACTGGAATATCTGGGAGATGCCGTACTGAGTTTATTGGTAGGCGAATACCTGTGGCGGAAGTTTCCCAAAGCCAGCGAAGGTTTTCTTTCTGAAATGCGCTCACGCCTTACCAGCCGAGAATATCTGAACCGGCTGGCTTTTTCTCTCCAGATAACGGAATGGCTCGATCATAAAGTGGAAAATGCCCCGGCTGATCAAAGTCATTCCATTTATGGGAATGCCGTGGAAGCGTTAATGGGTGCCATCTTTATTGATCAGGGATTTAAATTTACCCGCAAATTCTTTTATCAGCGGCTTCTTCACAAGCATATTCAGGTGAAAGAAGTGCTACTTCAAAACCTGAATTTCAAAAGCAGGTTGCTGGAATGGGCACAAAAGGAGCAGAAAGAAGTAGGCTTTGATGTAGTCAGCAGTCCAAATGGCGAATCGCGACTGTATGTAGTGCGCGTCCTTGTGGATAAGGAAGAGCAGGGAAAAGGAGAAAGCCGCAGAAAAAAGAAGGCTGAACAAAGGGCCGCAGCCGAAGCCATGCAAAAATTAAATGTGCGCTGATTAAACGCTGGCTCTTGCCGCGCTTCAAATCCCTTTTATCTCAATGTAAAAACCTGTAGTTCAATCGCCCTGTTAAAAATAATTCATTGTATGCCCGCGCCTCGCTTGTAGGTTCTGAAAAGTCCGCATAACCTCCTTCCAATCCCACCCGCATTCCTTTCATCACCTGTCTTTGAATTCCAATAGCATTTCTTAACCGCAGAGATTCCGGAGTAAAGAAGGTCTGCTTTACTTTTGAAGTAGTAAAGCTTCCTGTCAAATTCCAATTTTTGCTTTTCGTATAATATGTTACAAAGCCGCTGATGGCGCTTTGATCATTAAATATCAGTGTATCGTTCCGGGTGGTGATTTGCTGCAACTGAACATTGAGCGAAAGCCGGAAGGGGAAGAGTTCCGTCAGGCCAAAACTCACCACTTCCGTTTGCTGTAAAAGACTTGCGGTGAGCTGGTTGTTGTTTTCAACAAGATTATAGGTAAAGAGAATGGTGTGGCTTTGCTTGCCGGTTTTAAAGATATAATTCGCTCCCGCAACAAGGTTGTTCAGGTGATATTCTGATGCTGTCTCCGCTGTCTTCATATTTTTTGCCGTCCGGATATAGTAGCTGTAATTCCCAAAAAGAAACGGCAACTTCACATGAGGACGCAGCGAAAGCCTGCCCGTAAGCTGATGCGTTTCATTTGTGAGCAAAGAAATTTCCGAAAGATTGCTTTTGTAGGTATTGGCCTGAAGGCTGAAATTAATTCTGCGCTTCCAGAAAAAGAACCGGTCTGACAAGCTGATAACCCTGCGGTCAGAAAGAAAAAATGGATTTGCAAAGGACTGATAGGCTGCCCCCACGCTTTCGTAGCGCGCCTCTATCCGCTGGTGCTTCAGGTTTAGTACGCTTTGAACGAACCAGGACATTGAACTTCGCTTCTGGATAAGAATGGGAGTGGTGGTGGTATTTATGGCGATCAATCCGGAATATGACAAGGGATCGAACGGAATGTCCGTTTTATAATACTCATCAATTTCGTCTTTTGAAAGGGCTCCTGCCGAAATATCATTTGTGGTGAGGCTCATTGCAACGCCAGCCTGAAGATGTAATTTGTCATTTTTGGTTTTAAAATCCATACCTGAGCTTCCTACCAGGTTTTGTGCAGGCGTACCTCCAATTTCGATCGAGTTTGCTATATCAGTGGCCTGCACCATGCTGATATAAAATGTTGACTGACGGTCAAAAGAAGATATGGCGAATTTGGCAGCGTTCAACCTTCTGCGGTAGGTACCATAAATATAGTAAGTGGAATCTTCTTGCAAAGTAGACGGAGGAATTCCCTGTTTGATGTTATATTTTTCTGATGATCCCTCCCTCGCATTAGCTATGCTTCCATGCACCAGGGTCAGGCTTATGCTGCGGAATTTCAATTCAGCCCGCGTGCCTCTTGTCTGAACTCCGTTGAGGCTAAACCGGTCGAATACGGGATACACATCGCCAAGATCTGAATCAAAATACTTGCTCCGGAACCCGATGCTGTAGCGGTTACGTGACTGCACTCCAGGATAGTTGAGATTCGTAACAAAGAACTTCATCGGTATTTGAAACTTCTCCCGGATCACTTTTCCTTCAAAAGCCACATTTTGGGTGAATGGCGGTTCCTGTCTCAGTTCTTGTCCGGGGCCTGAAAGCCGCGTCCCCATTGCTTCGGCATTGAGATTTCCGCCAAATGAAGTTTTCTGTTTTTTATTCTCAGCATCTTCAGACAGGGCTGCCTGCTCATTAAATGCTTTTGAATTAAGTATAAAAAAATCTCCTTTCACTTCATAATAAACCTTGCCCACTCCCCTCCCAATCATGTCGAAGGTGTGTTGGCCTGGCTTCAGGCTTTGAGTAATCAACACGCTGGCCCGGTTGTCAGTCACCTGTACCAGCATTGACATCTCATCTCCATCCAGTCTGAATTGTACTGTGTTCCTGTCAATATCAAGAGCCGGATCTAACTCCACCAGAATGAAGAGTTCCCCGTTTTTCACGGTATCACTCGGAGATGGTGAAAGCAGCTTTCCCAGCGGTTGGCTGCCGGCAGGAGCAGCCATTAATATCAGGAGACAAAACCAGGTATAAATCTTTATGCCCGCCATGAAATTACTCCTGATTCACGGTTTCATACGAGATCTTCAGTTCATCCATTTTTCCCGAGAAAAAATATGGCTGGCTTCCCGGCTGCTTTCCGATGAAAAAATTCTGGCCAACGCCCGCAATCTGAACCTTCTTTGTTTCCTCGGCTGCCAGCACTCCGTCAATTAACAGGCGCAATGTCTCCCCGTTATATGTTACTTTCACCTTTATCCACTGCTTCAGCGGCACCTCCAAAGCTGATACTGCCACACGATTCGCATCTGTTCCCAGATTCACGAAAAACCTGACAGTTTCCTCATTCATCCGCAACAACTGAAAGTTTATGAATTCTTTTTCCTCAGGATTATTTTTGGAGAATACTGTGCTGAGATATCCGCCTCTCCCATTCGCATTCTCAGGTGCGGTTGGTACTTCTTCTACCCACAGGTCCATCTCAACGGTCATCTGGTTTTTCATAAATGCAAGAGAAAAACTTGTGGGAACCTCAAGGTAATCGCCAGGCTCAAATGCCAGGGCATTCCCGGTCAATCCTGCCGTGGCTGTAGCTCCATGATTTGTAGCGGTGTTTTTATATTCCCCTGCATCCCGGATGGAGTCTCCGCTTTGCTCAAAATGATAAATACCACCCCATTGAGGAGATAATTCGCCCGAAAGCGGATCAAACGTGGGGCTGTTGATATAGCGCATCAGCGCATCATCCATCAGATCACGGTTCAGTTTCCACCCGTCTTTGGTTTTTTTATACGCCCATTTCATCTGCTTATATTTATCCTGCCTGTCCTCCGGTCCGGTCATAAATATCACCTGGTCCTTGTATTCCACTCTGAAATAGGAAAAATGGGGGACCGACAGCACGCGCTCCCATGCTTTTTGAAACGATGAATCATGGGAATTGAAATTATGATTCGCACTATAGTCAACCCATAGATTTTTCCACTGAGCAACTTCTCCGGCATTCATCAGGCTGAAGTTTGCATTCAGTGCCCGCTCCGGTTTATTTAGCTTCAGCTTTTTCGTGACTCCCATTTCTATGGGACGTGGCTGCGCATAAACCTCGATAGAGTAAACGTATTCCCGGCCTTCCAGCTTAGTAGTTACTGTCCTCTTCTGACCAAAAAGTGAGGCAGGAAAAAATAGTCCAGCCGCCAGAAAGCAATAGAAAAAGGTTTTGATATTAAATTTCATGTTGTTGGAAATCATGGGTTATCCTTTTGCGTATTGATAAAGCTGCTGATCTTTTAGCTCATACCATTTCACACCGTCCCATATCAGCCACGTCCGTTGCCATTCTATCCAGCCGCCCCAGGTTTCAATGGAAACGTTGGCTTCCAGCTTACCTGAACCCAAATCAACTGAATATACTATCCATCCGGTTTTGCCTGCCACTTTCAGGCTGGCTTCAATAAAATTCATGTGGCCGGATACGTTCACGCTTATTACATCACCCGCTCTCACTACGCCCAGCAAACCGCCACCTACTGCTCCCGCACATTCGCCAGTACCCGTCACGCCATTCTCTCCGTGCTCCATTCCTAAATTGAAATTCACAGCACCATCCAAAGTAAGATAGACGCCCAGATCCACATAATTTGTGATCCATGTTGGGAGGGGAATAGCGCCAGGTGCCAGCCGTATTTTGCAGTCAATGCCAATGAGCGGATTAAATCCTGCATTGGCCTGCCACCACAGGTAAGCCTCTGGCGAAGCAGATTTTTCTTTCCATGCATTAGCAAAAGAAACACTGGAGTTTTCTTTCGGAAACTTAGGCTCACAACCGGTCGGAGGAAGCGCATTCCACATCTCCTCCGCTTTACTAAAATATTTTCCAACTTTCCAGACTGCGCTCACCTGATTGACCGGATAGGCTTTAATAGTTGCCGTCTGCGTACCGCCACACCGGTCTCCAACATCAATTGAATATGATTTGGGTACGTAATTAAAAAGCCAGAAAACGGCAGCTTCAGCATTCGCACCGTGCGCGCTGAAACCCGTAGACGGGCCGCTGAGTGTGCTGGTCCAGTATCCGGTTACATTCCATAGCGGATCAGGATTGCAATAGCGGGTTACACCGCCCGGAGAAGCAGTAAGGTCAATATTTTTACCGATGAGTGGAGGCACTACTTCGAGCGTGCCGCCTGCGTTTACTGTGCGATCGCCATCCGCCACCGTAATGTCATCAAGGCTTCCGCAAATAAATATGTTACGCTGATCTGTGTAAGAAACCCCCTCTATCGTCCACTTTACGTTGAGCAACGCCATTCCGGGAACTCCGGTCAGCGCAACTTTCACGGTTTGCTTGTCCGCATCCATGAGGGTAACTGCCGGGTTGTTGGTGGTCCATAAAAAATCACCACCATGCGGAGGAAAAGTCTCCACGGTAAAAGGGCTGCCCACCTCACCAGCACAAAAAGTATCAATATCGGGAATGGTAGCCTTGATGCTGTATATCGTCACGGGTACGACCTCCGT
The DNA here is from genome assembly GCA_040880525.1 of Bacteroidia bacterium. Taxonomy (NCBI): domain Bacteria; kingdom Pseudomonadati; phylum Bacteroidota; class Bacteroidia; species Bacteroidia bacterium. Next base: position 126,149 of record JBBDIG010000024.1, on the reverse strand, counting down.
ACCCAGTTTATTCACAATTTCATGTTCTCCCGGATTGTCGGTTCCGTGATATGCACAGCCGCTGCAGGTATAAGTGCTGAGCACAGTTCCACCGGAACCGGCCCCGACAGGCCGACTGAACTCAACGTCCCAGTCGCCACTAACTTGCGCGTCCACGGAAGTTCCTGCAGCCGGAGCCTGCGCAATGTTCGGGAAGAGTTCACCATTCCAGGTCTTGGTCTCGTTGGGTCCAATGGAAGTTTCATCTGGGTCCATGCTATACGAGATGGGACCATCAGTGGAAAGCGTTACCTGCCCGCTTTCATATTGATCTGTCGTCTTTTCGTTGCTTCCGTTAAGTTTACTGAACTCACCGGTTTGCTTGCTTACGTAAAGCATCGTTTGCCCGTCATTTACCTGGGCAAGAAGCTGACCTGGCATCGTGGCCAGAAATGTCATTAAAATGAATTGTAAGTGTTTTCTCATTGTCATGATTTTCAATGTTGAAGTCCAAAAACTTCCTTTAAAAATTTATCCATAAACTGGTTCTCCAGCCATTCAGGATTCCATTCCAGTATGACCGAAGTATGTTCTTTTATACCACCATATTCGGCTACTATCGCTACCGGCTTTGGTTGGGTACCGGCTCTGAAAAGTCCGTTAGCGTCAATGGTCCCACCATCTGCCGGGATCACCTGCCATTTCACCTGTAGCGGAACTTCATTGCCTTCCTTGTCAAATCCGGTTGCGCTAAACTGCCGGGCCTGGCCTATTTTCATAGTTTGATTTGCAGGCGCTATTTCTATCCTTTCGGCCTGCAGGTGCTCGCCCGATGCCGATTTGTAGCTGAACCAGAAAAGTTCACTGCTTTTAGTTTGCTTTCCGCGGCTGTCAAAGAATGTAGCCGTTATACGCCAGGCATAAGTTTTCCCTTCTTCAAGAATTTCTGCACTATTTGGATATTGAAAAAATGAGTTGAAGATTCCCTGCTGCTCATATACAGGAAAGTTATCCGCAATATCATCTGGTGAGGATTGTTGGGGCCTGACCTCAAAAAGCTGAAGGGAAAATTCATTGCTGGCAGAAAACCACTGGAACATTGGAAAATTATTGAAAATCACTTCCGGAGATTCGCTGAGCGGAGTTCCCGGCCCAATCAGTTCAAGGCCCGTTAGGGTATTGGTTATAGTATTGAATGCTTCATCTTCTGCTATTACGTTTCCCCTGCCATCCATCAGGATCAGTTTGTACGTATATGCTCCCGGAGGCAAAACGCCCGTTTTATTGGCTTCATCCAATAGTGCTTTGCTCCCGCCTGTCGTGGTGTAATCCTCAAGATCCCGGTTATCCAGAAGCACTACCTGGTTGGGCTGAATAGTTCCCAGGTTTTTTGAAGCGGTAAGGATCTTATTATAGTCACTGTGATAAACTTCCAGCCGCAGCTTTAATGCCTCCTCCACAGCGCCATTTATTACTGAGATGTTAAAAAGAATAGGAGCGGCTTGCAGATTATCCGCAGCAAAGTCGCTGAGATACATTACATCTGCCGGAAGCAAAGTCAGAATAGCTCTTGCTCCGGATGACGCATCAAAAATCTCAAAGGCCGCATCCATTTCCGCACGTTCGCTAGCAGTCGTGACCACTACCTGCCTGAAGCCATCGGCCGCTGATGCATCAATCTCCACCAGGGCGGAAAGTCGATCGGGTGCCTGCACCTGGATGCTCTGAACACTTATCCCGTCACCAAGCTGCACCTGCGTGAGCCCCTGCTGGAAATGGGTATTTACTCCCATTATTATAATGTTCAGTTGTTGCCCCGGTATGGCAGAGGCTGGCGCTAAGGATACGATGGACGGTTGCGCAAATACACCTGTCATTGCTGCCATCCAAAAGAGAGCGGTAAATGTTACTTTCATTCTATTTTAATTTAACTGGGTGGTAAAATTCACGCATGAAATTTAGATAAAATAGTAATTAAAATCTCTGATCTTCAGTGAATTGAAAAAATAGTTTAAAATTGAAAATGTCAAGATAAGGGCAGGAAAGAAGTAGTTTAATAAAAACCTGCATTAAAGCGTCATTTATAAATACAACTCAGCATTTTGCAAGAAAAAGGAAAAAAAGAATGAGAATGCCACTCCGGTTCATCGCCTGCTCATCTTTGGTATCTATTCGTAAGGTTTAGCAATAAAAATTAGCAGAAAGGATTTGCAACGATTGATACTGAAAAATTGAAATAAGGATGATCATAAGTCGTCATTTCCAAACAGTCTTTCATCTGCCGGTTCAACCATGTTTTATGATGACACTGCAGGAGTCGTTTCAACGCACTATCGTTCCATTTATAAAGTAAAAAGGTAGATAAGTCAACCGGACACTTACCCTCAGATGATTGAGTCCGATAAAGAAATGATCAGAATACTTCTATAAGTACTAAATTTCGTCCTCCTTCGTGAACCTCTTGAATATGGGATTGTTATTATTTTAACTTTTAAATAATTCAGCTATGCCTGAGAAAGATCAAAACAAACCGCAGCCGGGCAGGCCTCAAGAAGGCCACAAAGGACCTCAAAAGCCCAAACAAGAGCAAACAAAAAAAGAACAGCCTAAAAAATAAGCTGATTTCCTTTTTAGTATGCAATTGAAAAAGGGCTGGTGCTTTAGAAGCATCGGCCCTTTTTTTATTTCACCATTTAAAGAGTCCCCTGACCCCGAAATATCGGGTCGGCTATCCCAATTCCTGTTTCACCAAAGTCCCGACAATTGGTGATTCCCGCGTTCCGGATCGCGATCAAAGATTCATTCTTAAAAAAGAAACTGTTGTGTGTGCGTGATGAATCATCTGCTAAATGGAATAACCGTTCATCTCCTGCGCACCACGGCTGTATCTGTCATTCTGATTTTTCAATCCTATGAGGAACAGGCAAAGAGAGCCGGGGTAAAATTTTTGCGGGTTTGAGCTTGGGGGATAGATATTGAATATTCTATCTTTGCGCCTCGAAAATAATACTCCTCCATAGCTCAGTTGGTTAGAGCGGCTGACTGTTAATCAGTAGGTCCCTGGTTCAAGTCCAGGTGGGGGAGCCAGACAAAGGGCTGACAGAAATGTCGGCCCTTTTAGTTTATATCCGGTTTCTTTGCAATCAAAAAACAACACATGTCTCTTCTTGTAGTGGGCTCTATGGCCTTTGACGAAATTGAAACTCCGTTTGGAAAAACTGGCCGCATCATAGGCGGTGCAGCCACTTACATCAGTCTGTCTGCCACCAATTTTGCCCCGGCAGTAAAAGTAGTATCCGTTGTGGGCGAGGATTTTCCACCGGAGCAGTTGGAGCAGTTCCGAAAGAAAGATATTGGAACAGAAGGAATCCAGATCAGGAAAGGTGAAAAGAGCTTCTACTGGAAAGGCAAGTACCAGATAGACCTGAACAGCCGGGATACTCTCGTAACGGAATTGAACGTGCTGGCTGATTTCGATCCCATCATCCCGGAGAGCTATCAGGACTGCAAATACCTGATGCTCGGCAATCTCAGCCCTTCTGTGCAGCGGCAGGTGATCCATAGAATGAAGGAAAATCCTACGCTCATCGCCATGGATACCATGAACTTCTGGATGGATAATGCGCTCCAGGACCTGATGGATACGATAGAGTTGGTGGATGTGCTGATCATAAACGATGAAGAGGCCCGGCAGCTCACACACGAATATTCCCTGGTAAAAGCCGCACACAAAATCCTGGAAATGGGCCCGAGCTACCTCGTCATCAAGAAGGGAGAACACGGAGCGCTGCTTTTCCACGACAACCATGTGTTCTTTGCCCCGGCCCTGCCTCTTGAGGAGGTATTTGACCCCACAGGTGCAGGCGACACTTTTGCCGGAGGATTCATGGGATACCTCGCCAAAGCTGAGGATATTTCATTCGAGAGCATGAAGCGCGCTGTGATCTGCGGCTCGGCCATGGCCTCCTTCTGTGTGGAAAAATTCGGAACGCAGCGCATCGAAAACCTGACCCCGCAGGAAATAGAATTGCGCATCAAGGATTTCATTGACCTGGTACAGTTTGATATTGACCTGGTAGAGGAATAGCTCCATCCTGAAGAGTGAGTTCCGGCTAGCCGCGCGTCAAAGTTTCCGTTTGACGAATTGAGGAATGTTTCATAGTCATTCCATCTTTAGCTTTAAAATTTAAACGAAAACACCACCGGGCTGCCATTGGATAGTCTTCGAAAAAACATTGTGCAAGTCAGAGAGCCGGGTTTGTTTCGGTACAAACCATTTATTCCCGCTAAACTTACGCGCGCTGTGTCTGTTCCTTTTTCAAATTAATGAACAATGAAAATCTTCAGCAGCGGCCAGATTCAGGAGGCTGATAAATTCACGATTGCAAACGAAGGTGTTTCTTCCATTGATTTAATGGAGCGGGCGGCTTCAGCATTTACCAATGAATTTATCCGCCATTTCAGGCCCCATCTGCCAGTCATTGTTTTTTGTGGCCCCGGCAATAATGGTGGAGACGGCCTTGCTATATGTCGTTTATTAAAAGGCCACGGCTATGAAGTTTTTGCCGCAATCCTTCAGATCACTGATAATTATTCTGTAGATTTCAGGATAAACCTGGGCCGGCTCCAGGAAATGAAGGAAGTACCGATCCTTTACATAACAGAAATTTCTGACACGCCCGTCATTCCTGAAAATGCCGTAGTGATTGATGCCGTTTTCGGAATGGGCCTGAGCCGGGCGCTCAATGGACTTCCCAGCGAAATCGTTAAGAGGCTTAATAAGTTGCAGGCCGTTAGAGTGGCGGTGGATATGCCCTCCGGCCTGTTCGCTGACAAAGCCAACGCAGAGGAAGATCCTATATTTAAAGCGGACTATACTTACTCATTTCAGCTTCCGAAACTTGCTTTTATGATGCCCGCAAACGAGCAGTTTGTGGGGAAATGGAAGATCCTGGATATTGGACTGAGCAGGGAGTTTATCCAAAAAACGGAATCCCGCTACCACTATCTTATGATGGATGATGTGCTTCCCATAGTGAAGGAACGGCCACAGTTCAGCTATAAGAACATGTATGGTCACACTCTGATCATGGCGGGCAGCTATGGAAAAATTGGGGCGGCTGTACTTACCACCAAAGCATGTCTGCGAACCGGAGTCGGGCTGGTAACAGCATATTTGCCCAAATGCGGCTACAGCATTATGCAATCCGCAGTTCCGGAGGCTATGGTTATTACAGATGAACATGAGCAATTTCTGTCAGATATTCCTGCGCTCTCCGCCTTCTCAGTAGTGGGAGTTGGCCCGGGATTAGGCAAAAGCAAAGAGACCAGGACCGCTCTGCTACAGTTATTCAGAAACCGGGACGAGCCTTTGGTGATAGACGCGGATGCCCTGAACATACTGGCTGAAAACAAGGAATATTTCGGGGACTTACCCAAAAATTCTGTTCTGACCCCGCACCCGGGAGAGTTCAGCAGATTAGCCGGAAAAGCAGATAATGACTTTGAGCAAATAAATATGTTGTCAGATTTATCCAAAAAATATAATTGCATCATGTTGTTAAAAACTTCGGCCACGGCCATTGCACTACCTGATGGAACCCTTTGGTTTAACAGTACCGGCAACCCCGGAATGGCAACTGGCGGAACAGGAGACGTGCTTACCGGAGTCATCACAGGTCTGATTTCGCAGCGTTATGAACCCGCAGAGGCAGCATTGCTGGGAGTTTATCTCCACGGCCTTGCCGGAAATATTGCCGCCAGCCGCTCCGGATATGAATCCTTAACTGCTGGCGATGTAATCCATTCATTGGGCAAAGCCTGGAAAGCATTGCACAAGCAAAAACGAATGAGAAAAATAAAATACCGGGATACTGAGGATACTAATTATTGATAAACATTCATCCACCATTGAATTTAAAGAAAACCAAGGGAAACAATCAGTCTGAAATTTTTAGTTTTGCGAGGTTTCTTTAAAAGCTATAGTCCATCCCATGAACAAGATCATTAAAATAGTGCTGGCCCTTGCCATCATTGGCCTTTCCTTCTACCTGTACAAGATTGTAAGAGATCCGATCCTTCAACAACAGGAATGGGACAGGATAAAAGATAAACGGGTAGCCCGCCTGGAAAAGATACGCGAGGCCCAGATCATTTACCGTGATCTGAATGGTGAGTTTTCAGATAACTGGGACAGCCTCATAACGATGATCAAAGAAGATCAAATGCCCGTAATACGGACCATTGGCGACCCCCATGCGCAGGATACAATGGAAACCGTGATCAGTGATACTTCCTACGTGGCCGTTCGGGATTCCTTTTATTCAGGAATGGTCAATCCGTTTCCGCCCGATTCCTTGCCTTATATTCCTGAAGGTGCTGGCGCAAAATGGAGCATTGAAGCAGGCCAGATAAGCCGTAGCGGCATAACACTGGAAGTTTTCCGCGTGAGGGATACGAAGCCCTACCGCAGCGATTTTACACTACAAGTAGGTTCAATGAGAGATGCCAACTATTCCGGAAACTGGAAGTAAAATTCCTATAGAACATAACATTCGTGATGATTCCTTTAACCGGGAAACCAGCTCCCAGTGCAATCTATATCTGATGTTGGCAGACGATCAGTGGATCCACGCGGCCTTTGACGGATATGCGCAGAAATTCCTGCTTCTGAAATCTTACCCGCGTAATTCCCGCATCATCTTCGACTACGTCAGGGAAATAACGCAGCTCAAAGCCCTTCACGAAGAGTTGAGTTACCACTACAAGACCATCACATTTTGCATTTCCCATCGCAAAGCCACACTGGTTCCGCAATCCTTGTTTCTGCCGGAACTCCTTAAAAATTATTACGAGCTCAATCATCCCTATACTCCAGCCGAGGAATTGAATTCAGCTTCTTTGAAAAAATCGCAGGCCGAACTCGTTTATGCTGTCGAACGATATATGAGCCAGGGAATCAGGAAGCATTTTCCCAATGCGAAGATCATCCATGCCGCAGCACCATTTCTGGAAAACACAATGGCACGATCCAAAAATGAAAAAGCTCCCCTGGCATTTGTGGATGTAGACCAAACGCATTTCAGAATAGCCGTAAAAAGAGGCGATACGCTGGAACTCTACAACACGTTTCAGTACAAAACCAAAACGGACCTGCTCTATTATCTGCTATTTGTCAGCGATCAGGCTCAACTCAATCCTGATAAAGACACCTATTATTTTTCCGGCTTCCTGTATAAAAATTCTGAAACCTTTGATTTGCTGTTTGAATATTTCAGGAATATAGAATTCACTCCTTTGCCAAACTCGTTTCATTACAGTTATCGCTTTAATGCCATTCCCGCGCATTTTTACGCAACTGTATTTTCTCTTCCGCTATGCGAATAATCAGTGGCAGCAAGAAAGGAGCGGTGATACGTGCTCCGAAAAATCTCCCTGTTCGGCCTACAATGGACAAAAACAAGGAGAGCCTTTTCAATATCCTTCACAATTATTTCCATTTTGAAGAGATGGATGTGCTGGATCTTTTTGCGGGGACGGGAAACGTAAGCTATGAGTTTGCATCACGGGGTGCGCGGTCCATAGTCGCAGTTGATTCGCATCCCGGTTGCACCAAATTCATAAGTACTCAGGCAAAGCAACTTGAGTTTGAAATGATTGAAGTACTGCGAAATGAGGTATTCCGGCACCTGAGGAATGAGTACCGAAGCTATGATTTCGTTTATGCCGATCCCCCTTTTTCGAAGTTTAAACCCGGCCAGTACCAGGAATTAGCAGAACTAATCTTTGAGCGCCAGGTCCTGAAACCTGAAGGATGGCTCGTTATGGAACATCCGTCAAATGTCTCGCTATCTGAAGTTCAACACTTTCATGAAGAACGTGCATTTGGCCAGTGCATCATGAGCTTCTTCATTATGCCGGAAAAGTGAACTCTTTTGCTCGCAGATTATATTTCTGCGTAAATCTGTGTGATCTGCGGGAAACTTTTTCTACCTGAAGATAATCTTTCCGGTTTGGAGATATCCATGCGGACCGGCAAGGCGGAAAAGATAGAGCCCCGGCTTCAGTTGTTCTCTTTCTACAACAATACGATTGCCTGAAAGTACCTGCATCGCTTTGACCAGCTTTCCGTGGCTGTCATATATCGTCAGTTGCAGTTGCTGACCGGAAGCGTCTGCCACCAGCACAACCTGCTCCGTTGCAGGAACTGGATATACCTTTACCTCCTGCCCGGCAAACACCTGCTCAAGGATCCCAACCGGACTTCCCACGCGGATATGATCTGTTTTCAGGATGCTGTCCTCACAACCCGTTGAAGTATTTTTCACATAAAGATAAACGGAGTACAAGCCGGTATCGCTGAAGGTAAAATTTGGATTCCTGAAAGTAGAAGTAGCCAGGTTATTTCCAAAAACCCAATACCATTCATCCGTGGGGACATCCGTGGAATTATTAAACTGAACTTGTAGTGGCGCTTTCCCGGTTTCGGGCGTTGCTGTGAATTGAGCTTCAGGGTTGGCATGCACCGTTACAGAAGTGCTATCCTGTTTTGCACAGCCATTTAAAATATACTTGTAGGTGAGAATATGTGCTCCGGCTCCGGAGGCAACTGGATCAAACAAATAGCTGCCGCTTTGCTGGGTAATACCAGTACCTGTCCAGATTCCACCGGCAGGCATCCCGAAAAGGTTCACCAATTCATTGCTTCCACAGATTTCCTGCGAAGCACCGGCATCAACGGTAGCCGGATTTTCGCGCACATTTGCCCGTAGCGAATCCTGCGTTTCGCAGTTGTTCGAGTCCACATAAGTATAGCGAAGATAGTATGTACCAGCGCCTGCGGCAATGGGATCAAAAACACCGGAAGTCACCCCGGCACCGGTCCATATACCACCGGCAGGCACAGGGGTAAGCGTGACGGGTGCTTCTTCTATGCAGACGTCAATATCATTTCCAGCCGAAGTAGTGGGAACCGGATGGACCCGGACCTGAAGCGAATCTTCTGAGGAGCATTGATTAAAATCTGTAAATTCATATTTGAGTTTAAAATCACCTGCACCGGAAATGGCGGGATCGAAAGTATTTCCTGACAAACCTGTTCCTGACCAGCTACCTCCTGCCGGAATACCTGACAGCGCCTGCGAACCTTCATTGGCGCATAGCTCAAAATCAACCCCTGCAAAGGCCACCGGCAACGGGTTCACAGTAATTAGAACAGAATCATTGTTTTTACACCCGCTCTTGTCCTCTGCCTCCACGTAGTATTTAACTGAGGTGGAAGGAGTAAGGTGAAGCGTATCATTATTACCGAGACCGTCAGACCACTTGTAGCTGTATGGACTTTGGCCATTGCTTGCTGAAACTATTAAATCCAGGCTTTCTCCTTCGCAAATCATAGTATCGGTAACCAGATCAATCTCAACGAATGAGACATTTGAACCTATATCCACGGTATCATTAAACACGCGGCTACATCCGGAAAGTGTGGAAACCTTCAGGCTGAAGGGAAATTCTCCCCTCGCCTCATAAAGATACTGAACGGTTTGGCCGGTATCAGCAAAGGAAGGCGTACCAGCCCAAATAAATTCCTGGATATAATCCGAAGGATAGTTGAAAGTGGCAAGCCCACACGAACCCACAGATACTGTATGTTTTTTCTCTAATTCAGGTACTACATGAATTATAAAATCACGGGTCATCCGCGCAGGAAAGGGGCAGTTATTATCAGAAACCGTAATTATGAAATGATAATCCACGGGTTGGGTATTGGTATCCGGAACAACCCAGTAAAGATTCCCGTGCATTCTGCGCCCGCTGCTAAAAGTGGTAAAAACGGCCCCGGGGGGTGAGCGCTCCATCCAAATTTTCGTGGAATCAGATGCATCGTTATCACGTGTAAATACCGGCAAATCAATTGTATCACCTTTACAGGCGAGCAATCGAAAATCACCGGTTGAATCCAGCCCGGTAAGCCTGGGCTGGTTATTCGCATCACACTGTCTGAAAGTGATGACCCGGTCCCTGATGGTATAGCCCACCAGAACTCCATTTCTATATTCCTCTACCTTAATTGCCAGGACTGAAGTTTGGTTTTGCATTCCCTTAAACTGGAGCAGGCCCGTTTGGCGGTCCAGATGCAATCCCCGGCAAGCGCTGTAGTTATAAGGAAGACTGGTTGAAGGAAACCCGTTGAATGCAAAGGGTCTTTCATAAGTGTAGGAACCTGTATATGAAAAATTGCCGGCAAATGCTCCCGCAGAAGGTGGAACAAATGAATAAACCAGCGAATCTCCGTCCGGGTCAACACCACCCATATTCACAGTGTTGCAGGTAGAAGCACAAAAAGAAAATGGTTCTACCCGGTCAAATACAGGAGGCCTGTTGACAGGATTCATGCTCTTGTCAATATATGCAGAGATGCCCTGATAAAAACCTGTTCCTGTACTGACAGTGGAGTTCCGGCAGCACCTGTCAATATTCAGCCGCCAGGTATCGCAGATACTCCCCAGGTCAATGATTCCCTTAAAAGTCTCAAGTTTATATCCCACACCATGACTGCAGGAACTGTTGCATCGATTGCAGGCACTTGGGCAAAGGGGTGAAACATCAGTAGTATTAGTTAAGGTAAGCTGAGCATATTTTGTGGCAGAATTACAATTTACAGGAGCGGCTGTAACTGATATGTTAAACTGAAAATGCGTTTGGGAACAATCCACAAAATACAGGGCGGTGACCTCAAACGAATCTGAACCAATATGGCGATATGATATTTCTGCTCCGGAAAGCGAATAGCCCCAAGAGTTAGCCGGAAGGAAAATAATGCAGAAAAGCGAGATCAGGAATGTATAAATTATCCTCATAGGCGTATGTAAAAGTAAGATGTAAAAATCCGGTTTAAGAAGGGTTTAATCAAGAAACCGGTTTTAGGATCAAAATAGTTCACCAGAACCGGACGCACTATAGCAAGAAAAAAGCCCCGGCAGTTAAAACTACGAGGGCTTTCTATCAAAAAATGTATTAGAACCGGAATTGACGACTATCAAATAGTTACACCTTGTAATATTCACAAAGATGGCTGCAAAGAAAGTTGCTGACATGCAGCTTATTCTTATACATGCAGGATAAAATGATCATTCTGTTGCAATTATTGTCATCCTGGAAAGAGAAGGACAGATAAAGGTCCGGAGCCTTTATTCCTCCTTTGTGTGGAATCAGGTCCGTAAAAATATTCTGCAGCCTGCCTAATGGATCCAGGAGGTTACCCCGAAGCATGGCCTTCCCAAGTACTGATCGCTCCTTTCTCAGGAGGATCTGCTCCTTGTCTTCGAGAACTATATCATTAAGATTTTGAAAGGGAATAGCCGCATAGAATTGTTGCGAACCATTACTGATCTGTATTTCCAGTCCTCCCTTTCGCATCAACAGGTTGGTAGTGAGCTTTGGGCTAAATGTTTTTTTCTCCTGCACCAGCCGGTCAAAAGGTTCCACACCTGAGATATAGCTTAATTTATTCATCAGCTTTACCTGGTGAAACAGTCCGAGATTTCCGATCATTTGTGCTATTTCATTCTTTTCAAGTAGTTGCATAAGCGTTACATAATTACAGTTAATAATACACTTTTCAAATTTATCCACAAAAAAATGTGAATAACTACTGAAACCTGCGCCTGCCTTTACTTTTGTAAGAATCAAATAAAATCAAGATAATTTTTGTACTCAAGCTATAAGCCCAATTTAGAGATGTAGCTCCTGAAACAATAAAGGCCGGAACATGCCGGCCTTTACTTGAATTTATATAAGAGCAAAAATCTAATTGGCTGAAGTTGCCACTACATTTGCTTTGATCGTTAATGTTTGTTGAGGAGTTAAAGGGTCATTGGACCATACTGTAATAGTTTTCTCCTCGTATCCTACTTTTCCGGGTGGGGTAAATGTTACACGCAATTTACTGGATTCACCTGGCTCCAGCTTCTCCTTCTCAGGCTGCGATGCCGTGCATCCGCAACTGGTTTTTACCTTGTAGAGCACGAGCGGTTGCTTTCCGGTATTCTTATATTCAAATGTCACCTCTGATGTTCTATCAAGCGGGATATTTCCGTAATCAATCACATCCTGCTTAAACTCCAGTTTCGGAGCATTTGCCATTTCTTCTTCGTCCAGGGGTGAGAAATACTGCTTTACGGTAGCCATTACAATAAGCTCCTTTTCCGGCTGGGCCTTATCATTTGTCTTAACCATCACCTTTTCATGGACAAAACCGAGATCTTCTTGCTTCGCACCATCAAAATAGATGATGAAGCGGCCTTTTTCTCCTGGCGGCAAAAATTTAGGGTCTGCATGAATTTTCAGGTGTGGAGGCGTTTCTATCTCAGCAAAAACGATGGTCTCTTCTCCATCGTTGTAAAACGCCATGTGAACACTGTCCTCTTCGTTGGTATAGATTTCACCCAGATTAATATGATTGATCAGCACCCGAAGATTTCCGAGCTCAGTGGGGTAGAGGTCTTTTGCCGTCTTTACCCGTGGAGTAACGTTCCCTGAAATATAAAGCATCACCTGCTGAGGAAAACCGTTAGTAGTAACAGTGATGGATTTGTTGAATTTGCCCGGACGGTTCATAGGGTCAAAAATCACTGAAACTTTTCCGGTATCCTTGGGCAGAACTTCCTCTTTTGTCCATTTTGGAGTAGTGCAGCCACATTCCGCTTTTACAGTTTCAAGCTTCACCGGGGCCTTTCCCTTGTTCACAAAATAGAAAGTATAAGACATCATCGGCCCGTCTTCAGCAAAAACGCCAAAGTCGAAGCTGGTTTCTTCAAAATCGAGGATCCCCATTTTTTGTGCATCAGCCGCAAAATAAATGAGGAGGGCCGGAATTAAGGTTATCAAAATTCTCTTCATGATTGATTGTTTTAGGTTTGTGAGAATTATGGGCAGGCGGGCCAATATTTATGCCGTTGCCCTTATAACTCCACATAATTCACATTTATAAATTAAGGTAGTGGTTCATTACATCATGATCAATGGAATGCCGGGCAACAGGGGTCTTGCTGAGAACGGGAGCAGGAATACCTTCTGTAAAATAAACCGGGGCGGTAAAAACCCTTGCCTCATCCCACAGATCCTTTTCAATGAAGGAATTTAAGAGCGCGGCACCTCCTTCAACTAATACTGACAATACCTTCATATTGAATAGCTCATTCAGCATTGCCGCCAATCCATCCTCTCCGAACGCGATCTTCCGGAAACTCACATTCCGTTCCTCGCCATTTTTATGTTCATTGAAAATCACAATTTTTCCTGTTTTAGCAAAAATTTGAGCAGAAGCAGGGATTTTAAGCTGCCGGTCAATTACAATTCTTAGAGGATCTTTTCCAGACCAGTTCCGGACGTTTAATGCCGGATCATCAAAAAGTGCAGTTCTGGTACCCACCATTATTGCGCTTTCCGTGCTTCTGAATTTATGGACGAAAGCCCGGCTATACTGGTTGCTTATCCATTTCGAAGAATAATCTTTCCTTGCAATGAATCCATCGCTGGTTTGCGCCCATTTCAACAGAATATAGGGCCGCTGTTTCTGGTGCCAGGTAAAAAATCTGCGATTCAGGTAAATGGATTGCTTTTCCAGCACACCCGTTTTCACCGTGCATCCTGCCTTTTGAAGGGCGCTGATCCCGCTTCCGGCTACGAGCTTATGGGGATCCTCGCATCCAATCACAACCTCTGGAATTTCCTTCTCAATCAGGAGCCGTGTGCAGGGAGGCGTTTTCCCAAGATGGCTGCAAGGTTCAAGATTTACATAAACCCGCGCTTTTCTAAGCAAGTTGGGATCTCTGACCGCTGCCACTGCATTCACCTCGGCATGAGGACCACCAAACTGCTGATGATAGCCTTCGCCAATGATCCTTTGGCCATAAGGTGCGGCTTCATCCCCGATGGTGATCACACACCCCACCATAGGATTCGGTGCCACATTTCCTGCGCCTAAAGCTGCCAATTGAAGGCAACGCGACATGAATACTTCATCAGCTTCCAAATGGGCGCGCAATTATGCCATTCGACTTCTGAAACTAAAAGGCTTTGAATACAATTGGCTTAGTTCTTTTGCCTTAGAAATCGCATCAGAGGCTTCCGGGTAAATAAATAAAGGATGCTCCACAGATCCGTTGCTCACAGCCCAACCCTTAGGATGCCGGAATATTTTGAAATTATCGTCATCCGGAGGGGAGCCATTCACAGGGGCTGTTTTATGGTCTGATTCACCCTGCTCAAGGGAGTGAACAATTACCTCCCCCTCATCCGTAAGAGATAGCTCCCGCGCCTTGCGGATGGCCTCATCCCTGGAATCGAAAATAAAGGAAGGCAGCGAAAATTCTCCTGCTTTTACGGCCCATTTTTCATTGTGCCGTACTACGTGCAGGCAGACGCCAAGTTCATTGTCAAGTTGGTTAGCCATTTTTTCTATTCAGTTATATCAAAATAATCCGATTAAGGTAATAAGATTCTCTTACAATCCAACAAAAGGGAGTGTTTCCGCAACAGAAACCTACTTCTTTGCCGGCCTGGGTTGCAGTGGGCGGAACTCCAACGAGTTGATAACGAAATTATCCGGTGTTTCAATAATCCTGAGAATTTGCCCGGCTACGTCCTCCGGCATCATCATGTTATCATGCGCATCAATACCCTGAGCATTGTCAAAAAAGTTCGTTTTGGTGGACCCGGGAAAAATAGCCGTCACCTTTATATTGAAGTCACGGAGTTCCCGGAAGAGCGAATCGGAAATGCCGCGCACGGCATGTTTGGCTCCGCAATATGCTGCGCCCTGGGCCTGCCCTTGCAGCCCGGCTATGGAAGAAACATTGATGATATGACCACGTCCGTGCTTCTTCATGACGGGTATCGTTTCCCGGCAGGTAAAAAAAGTACCGTTTACGTTCACCTCGAATATCTCATGCCATTGCTCCAGGGGCATTTCTTCCAGCGGGCCGAAATATCCAAGCCCGGCATTATTGATCAGGATATCCACCCGGCCATCATGGCGGGCAAGCGCCTCCGCAACGGATCGCTTCACAGATCCGGATTCCCGGACGTTGGTTTCATAAAAGCTGAAACGCTCATGGCTGTAGCCGGGACGAGTCTTGCCCAGGCCGCAAACATGAGCACCTTTTTCCAGCAGTTGGCTGACCACTGCCTGTCCTATTCCTTTGCTCACCCCCGTTACGAAAGCTACTTTATCCTTTATTTCCATTATTCCTGTTTTACCAATTTTAAAAAACGTTGCTTGCCCGAAAGATCCTTCCTGATTTCTATGTTATTGAATTCAGAACTGCTTCGGAGTTCCTGCGCCAGTTCTCCGGCCAAATGCTCATTTACCTCAAACCAGATTGCCCCTCCTGCTTTGAGGTGAGAGTTAGAAAACCGGCATATTGCTTTGTAGAAAAGGAAAGGATCTTCATTCGGAACAAACAGCGCCAGGCGCGGTTCGTATTCCGCAACATTTGACAGCATATTCTCCTGTTCCGCCAGGGTTACGTAAGGAGGATTGCTCACAACTACATCATACTGCGGAAGATGGCTGATCTGTGAAGTTTGCAGAATGTCAGCCTCTGCGAAATTGATTTCAACTCCCAGCGTGCCTGCATTTTCCCGGGCCACCTTCAGCGCTGCGGGGGAAACATCAAGCGCATGAACTTCTGCGTGCGGCATGGCCCGTTTTAGCGCTATGGCAATGCAGCCAGTGCCGGTTCCAATATCGAGGATGCGGATCTTTTGATCCTGATGCTCTCTAATGACCTGCTCCACCAATTCCTCGGTTTCTGGCCGAGGGATGAGCACATCTGGCGAAACACTGAGTTTGAGATCATGGAACCAGGTATAGCCTAAAATGTATTGCACCGGTTCATATTTCTTCAGTCTTTCCAGCATCTTCATCAACTGCTCCAGCCGTTCGGGAGGGATGATCTCTTCGGCCCCTAGCAGGACTTCGGTGGTTGTTTTGTCCAATACTTCGCGGAATACCCAGTTCGTAATGCTTCCTGCTTCTGCCTCAGGGTAAAGGGCAGAAAGGGCCTGGATATAATATGTACGGAGTTCCCCGATCTTCTTCATTCAAGTGCGGCTAAAGATGCTTTTCTTTTGTAACATAATCGGGCAAACATGAAAAAGCCCGGACTGAATAATCAGTCCGGGCTTTTTCATGTTCAAGAAAAGATCGGTTAGCGAATGATGCTGATCTTTCTGTTCTCTATCTGGTTTCCGGCTCTCACCGTCAGGATGTAATTTCCGTTAGGAATACTTTCCACATTCAGTTTCATGTTGGTGTCATACGTTGACTGATTCAACACCTCTTGTCCGTGAATATTGATCAACCGCACGTCCATCTTCTCATTGTCGCGGTTGTTCATGTTGATGTTCACGCTTCCGCCTTTGGCAGGATTCGGGAAAATATCAATGACAAAGCTGCCGGCAAAATCAACTGCCACTACTCCGGAATAAGCATACTCACCATTGTAGTCAACTTGCCTGAGGCGATAATAGTTAATGCCGGACATTGGCGCATCGTCATGGAAGCGATAGCTCTGGGGAACCATTGTGGTACCGGTGCCTTCTACAAAACCCAGCTTGCTCCATTCCTTCAGGTCGCGACTGCGCTGCACTTCAAAGCCCTTGTTGTTAAGTTCAGAAGCGGTATTCCAATCCAGTTGGACATGATCTTCAACTTTTACAGCAGTGAAAGAGGTGAGTTCCACAGGGAGTGGAGACTGCATGTCACCTACGCCAAAGGGGGTATTGTCGAATATACCCAATGAATCTCTTGAAAGCATGTAAGTATCTGGATACGGACCCGCAACTGCCGCTTCAGGGCCAGCAGGAATATTCCAGCCTCCGCTAAAGAAGAAAGCGATATTAGCCGAATCGCGATTAAAATCTCCCCTCTCATCCGTGTCATTCCATAGCAGTGTTACACGTGTATCATCCGTGTTATCAGTATTTGTTCTGTTCACGATCCAGGAACGGAGAACTGTATTAGAACCAATTGCACTTCCTGTTGGCTGGCCATTATTATAGTCGTTGTAAACATCTCCAATTACACGGGCTTCGTAATGATTTGTTTGACCATTCGAGCCTACTGTTATGTAAATCGGAGTAAACCCGGTACTCGTTCCTAATGGATAAATCACAGAATCTGCATTTTGCACTACTTGTTGCCTTAGATAACCTGTTTGGCCCGTAATAATGTAATTGTCAGGGCCATAACCAATAAATTCAGAGGAACTATTAGGTGCAATCAGAACCTGATTAGAGCTCAAACGCGCTTTGGCTGTTCCGGCAAAAGTGAAATCTTCCTTAAAAATGATCTCGCCTGTTGCTTCAAACGTTTTAATGCCAGAGCCTCCAATTGTAAGATTATAGATGGTATCAAGTGAGGGTATTGACTGATTCCCGGCTCCTGTATATTGCAGTCTTCCAAGAGGACGCATATTTAGCAGCGTAAAAGTTCCGGCCCCAATTTGCTCGGAGTTTAACGTGCCCCTGTTATTAATCCTTACATCCGCATTAAGGATAATCCCATCATGTACGGTCAACATCTGCCAACCGGTAGCAATAAGAGGATCTTGTGAGCCTATTTGAAGTGTGGAGCCAGCTCCTGTAATTGACCATGCACTGTCCAGGACAACTGTATCAGGCGTTGTCGAGTAAGTATTCACTAAATTGAACCGCACATTAGATTCGCCAAAACCTGAAGGGCGGATACCCACAACTGCGGTATCCGGATTTGTGTCCCAATTGGATGTATCTTGAACATCTCCTGTTCCATCATAATAATAATCTATTGGAGAAAAATAAACCGTAATCTCAACTCCGTCCACATAAGGACTTGCCGTCTTTCCTCCGGTAGTATCAGCACGCACAGAAATACCTATTCCAAAATTACTACTTTTAAAATCAGCTGCGGTCCATGTAGTACCCCATAAATCAGAAGATCCCCCATAGGTGCGTGTAACAGCAGGGAAAGCTTGTGTATTCCACTCTCCACTTATCTGCTTACTTGTACCGACAAAACTTTGCGATCTAGCGAGAGTAATAGCTGAATCATAGGTATTAGCTCCATTTCCCGCAAGGATTTCAACCTGAATGCCCGTGATCACGGCATTTGACGGGATATCCTTGAACTCATCTGCTGTGTTAAAATTCTTTAACAATAAATATTGCGAATTGTCCCTTGCATTTCCATTGCACGACCCACCTGGTAGATTAACCTGAGCGATTTGTCCATTACCGGATTGAGTCGCTCCAGATGCATTATTCCAAGCCGCACCACAAATAACACTCTCATTATCTCCATTTCCAGCAATGTCAGAAGACAGTGAACTCTGCCCAAATCCCCAAACCGGCACTGCCATCAGCACCGCCATTAAAACTAACTGAATGTAATGTTTTACCTTTTCCATAATTGTTTTCATTAAAAATTTACTTTGTGTGTTAAAAAATTTTTGATAGTGTTCTTTTCCGCCTGCCAGGAATATGTTTTCATGCCTGCTTCAGACAAAGAAGAACGGAAGTTTTCCCTTCTTCACGGCAAAGATATAAAAATCAAATACTTTTAACCACTATCTTACAAATGAAATTTTTTGGGGATAGTTGCAAATAATCTCTCATTTCCATTTGATCCGATTTTGTCCTTATCCCATTTTTATCAAACCTTGAAGCACTAAATGTTAAGAATACAACCATCATTTTAATTTATAATAAACTATATTTAAGATGTTTACCAATTCAATTGTATGAAAATTTAGAACGTCAATAATTTTAACGAAGAAAAGATATGCCGGCCTGAAGAACCCTTTTCCCTGCCCGGATGGGCCCTAAAATGTTTCTAAACTCTTGGTATATTTCAAAAAAATAATAATATAGTTTGGGAAAAAATGATAGAATTTGACATTTGGCAAAGTTCAGAGTTCAACGCAGAACCCAGAACCCGGAACCCAGAACCCAGAACCCGACACGCAGCTCACATTCCGGTGTTTAGGCGGAGGATGCCGGCTAATTCGTCTGTATTGAGGGACAGGGAGCGGTGGTAGACGTAGATGGTGTAATCGTTTTCGGTTTCCCAATAGCTGCCTTCAAAATAGGTTTGGTCTATCGCTGGCAACCTGCCGGGGGTGCCGGGAGGCGCGGAGGGCCGGGCCAATACATATATATAGTTATAGTATCCCTGCTTCAGCAACTGCTCGGAAAAATAGTATCCTGAAGCACTGTCATAGTGCAGTTTGTAGGGTGGCTGCGTTTTCCAGCCGCTCAGCTCTCCATAGAGGTACATATCCGGTTCCTCTTCAGGATATGGATTCTTGAAGCGGAAATAGGTGAGCACGTAATCGCCTTCCACCGCGGGATTGGAAGCTTCCTTCGCGTCTATGATGCGCTTTCCGTTCAGGTCTGCCCGGCTGGAAAAGGAGAAGTATGAACGGTCCTCATCCACATGCAGCCGCGCCACGAACAGGGAATCAAGCGTAAGCTGCTCCACGCCCGTGCCTTTAAAGCGAACCGACCGCAAATCCACCGCCCGGAATTCATTGCCTGCCTCAAATAAATTCTCGAATTCATAATCATATATAAGGAGGTTATCCCTTACAAACTTTGGCTGCAGGTTGCGCAGCTCGCTATCGGGCCGGCCATTCTGCTGCACCACGATGCGTATGTCTCCATAAGGATTGGATACGGACAGATTCTTTAGGTCTACCTCAAAATCCACTTCCTGCATTCGCTTCCTGTATTTAGGATCCAGCGGCTGATGCACGTTTCCTCTGATGCCTACCTGCTGGGCAACCACATAGAACCGCCTCGTCAGCACCACCTCTTCCGGAGAGCCGGATTCATATACCTTTATTATATAGTTGCCGGCAAGCTTCGGCACCATCTGCTCGCTGGGAATTGCTACTTCATAGTTTGTATACTTTACATACGTATTAAAGGAAGGACTGATGTTGATGATATAATCGGAGATCAAACCATCAATATATTGATTCTCCGAAATATTGCTGGGATACCAATTGTAGTCGCAATGGATAAGCGTATATTCAAAATTGCGCTGTTCCGTTCCCATTTCATCGAATGAGAGTTCCAGCCGGTCGCCCGCATTCAGAATTAATATTGGATAAGAGTCTGGTATTCCCTTTTGTCGGAGCATCACGGTATGTATATTTTCATCAAATACATGATCAGAAAATTCAGGATCAGGATTTACTTGTGAGAGCAAACCAAACGGCAGGCTCAGCAGCAGGGAAAGCAGGCAGGAAGTATATTTCATAGATTTCGTTTATCAGGCTCAGGGGTATTGGCAAATGGCTGACCATGCAGCCGCAACCAACGAACGAAACAGGAATTGACTGCAAAGAAGGCAAATTCTTACACGGCATCCGGGCGCCAAAACAGGAAGTGCCGGAAATTAATTGATTTGTTTCCAATACTTCCCCGCTCTTTTCTACTTTTGCACCGATTTTTACGAATGGGTCGTAAAACCTCATTACAGAGCAAACACGGATAGAATGCCGAAAACAATAAGGTTGAAGAAAGGCCACGATATAAGGCTGGTCGGAGAAGCCTACAAGTTCATCGAACAAGCCCCGAGGCCTACAACTTTCGCAATTAAACCCCCGGATTTCCGGGGCATCGTCCCCAAACTTCTTGTGAAGGAAGGCGAGGAAGTAAAAGCGGGTTCGCCATTATTTTATGACAAATATAATGAGCGGGTGCAGTTTACCGCACCGGTGAGCGGAGAAGTGGCTGAGATCAAACGCGGAGCAAAGCGAAAGATCCTGGAGATAAAGATCCTGGCCGATTCCAACAATGACTTCATAGATTTCGGGAGTGGTGATCCGGCCCATCTGTCTCGGGAAGAGATCAAGGATAAAATGCTGGCGAGTGGTGTTTGGCCTTTTTTGCGGCAGCGGCCATTTTCAAAAATTGCCAAATCAGATGAGGTGCCGCGCGATATTTTCATCAGCGGCTTCAATTCAGCACCCCTTGCCCCGGACTACGCTTACATCCTCAAGGACTACGGCCCCGATTTTAAGACCGGCCTGGATGCGATAAAAAAACTTACGGACGGCAAGGTGTACCTCAGTTTGCCTGCCGGTAAGGAAAATCCTGCGGCTTTCGTGAACGCGGACGGAGTGGAGATCAATTATTTTTCCGGGCCTCATCCTTCGGGTAACGTAGGCGTTCAGATCCATCACCTGGCGCCATTGGGGAAAGGCGAGATGGTTTGGTATATTAATCCGCTGGATCTGATCACGATCGGAAAGCTTTTCAATGAAGGCCGCTTTAACGGAGAACGCATCATTGCTATCACCGGCTCGGAAGCTCCCAACAGGAAATATTTCCGCACAACCCTGGGAACCGCTATCGCACCTTTTTCGGCTGAAGAAAAGGAAGAAAAGCGAATCAGGCATATCAGCGGCAATGTACTTACCGGCACTGCAGTAGCGGCCAACAGCTATCTCGGATTTTATGATTACCAGCTCACCATCATTCCGGAGGGCGATGAACCGGAATTTATGGGATGGCTCTTCCCATCTTACCCGCGCCCCACGCTGTCCCGTACTTTTCCCTGGGCTTTTATGGAGGACAAAAAGTATGTGGTAAATACCAATATGCACGGGGAAGAACGTCCGTTCGTGATAACCGGAAAATTCGAAAAAGTAATGCCGATGGATATTTTACCGCTCCAGTTGCTGAAGGCGTGCCTCACGGAAGATCTGGACGCAATGGAAGGTCTTGGCCTCTATGAAGTAGACGAGGAGGACTTTGCGCTGGTAGAATTTATGGATACTTCCAAACTGCCGATTCAGTCAATCATCCGGGACGGCTTGGACCTTATGGAAAAAGAAGGTTAATCAGGACATTTTTTAAAATATCATGATCAAAAAACTCAAACAGCTTACTGAAGAGTACGGGCATCTATTTGAAAAAGACGGAAAGTATTCGCAATTGCATACTACCTACGATGCAATGTATACTTTTCTCTTTGCTCCCGGCCATACCGCCCGCTCTGGCGCACACATCCGGGATGGAATAGACCTGAAACGTACAATGATCACCGTAGTAATTGCGATGATCCCGGCTTTGCTTTTCGGCATGTGGAATACAGGGCACCAGCATTTTCTGGCAATCGGAGAACTTACCGGTTATGGAGAAGGCTTTCTGGATAAAATGCTGTTCGGAGCCATTGAGGTGCTTCCCATCGTAATAGTATCGTACGGAGTAGGGCTTGGTGTGGAATTTCTTTTTGCCACCATTCGTGGCCATCAGGTGAATGAGGGGTACCTGGTAACCGGGATGCTCATTCCTTTGGTGATGCCTTCCACCGTTCCGCTTTGGATGGTAGCCGTAGCGGTAATTTTTGCGGTGGTAATTGGCAAAGAAGTGTTTGGCGGAACAGGGATGAACATCCTCAACGTGGCGCTGATGGCCCGTGCATTTGTCTTTTTTGCTTATCCCGCTTATATGTCGGGAGATACAGTTTGGGTATCGGAAACGCCCGATGGATGGTCAGGTGCCACAGCACTTGCTCAGGCAGCATACGGAGGCGAAGTAACCTATTCGTTCTGGGAAATGTTCCTGGGCGTGGTTCCGGGCTCTATTGGAGAGACCTCCACTTTAATGTGTCTGATCGGTGCCGCGCTTCTCATTTTTACCGGAATCGGGAGTTGGAGGATCATGCTTTCGGTGGTTTTAGGCGCCTTGTTTATGGGAGCGCTCTTTAACGTGATCGGAGCACAATTTCCGGATACCGAATCGCTGGGGATTATCTTTATGCGGGAGGTTCCATTTTATGAGCACCTGGTAATGGGAGGGCTGGCTTTTGGCCTGGTGTATATGGCCACCGATCCTGTTACGGCCGCTCAAACAGACCAGGGAAAATGGTGGTACGGCTTTTTTATCGGTATCCTAACGGTTCTTATCCGGGTGGTAAATCCGGCTTACCCTGAAGGTACCATGTTAGCCATTTTGCTTATGAACGTTTTCGCACCTCTCATTGATTATATTGTTGTTCAACAAAACATAAAAAGGAGGTTAGTCCGTGTCACGAAATAGCACAGCATACCTGATATTCTTCGCTGCGATGGTAACGCTCGTAGCAGGAGTAACCCTGGCAATAACGGCTACGTATCTGAAGCCTGCACAGGATAAGAACGTAGCGCTTGAAAAGAAAAAATTCATTCTTTCTGCCATTAATTTTAAACCGGCTGAAGACACCGATTCTGCTTACGAAGAAGCTTACGCCAAGTACATTACAGGTATAGTGGTGGATAATAATGGTCAAGTAGTGGAAGGCGAAGATGCATTCACAATAAACCCTGTGGAGCAAAATACAATCCTTGCCGAGAATCCTTCAGCACAAGCCAAATTCCCGCTATACCAGTATAAAGGTGAAGATGGCACTACCGCCTACATTATTCCTGTGAATGGGAAAGGGCTTTGGGGTCCGATCTGGGGCTACATTGCGGTAGATGAAAAATACGAATCGGTTTTGGGTGCCCAGTTTGATCACAAGGGCGAGACGCCTGGCCTGGGTGCTGAAATCGGAGGCGATGTTTTTCGCGATAATTTCATTAACAAGAAAATCTACGATGAGGATCAAGAACTGGTTGCCGTTACCGTATTGAAAGGGACGGGCAACAAAGTAGATGAACATAGTGTGGATGGAATTTCCGGAGCAACTATTACCGCGAATGGCGTTTCTGAAATGCTTTTCCGCGATTTAAAGAAATACGAGCCCTACTTTATTAAGTTGAATAAAAACAAAGGAGAATGAGCGATACTGCAACAACCGATGTAAAAGCGCCTGAAGTAAAAACCAGTGAACCGCTTTTCTCAAAGAAGAACAAGCGGCTGCTTTCAGATCCGATGAACGAGAACAACCCGATAACCGTACAGGTATTGGGTATTTGTTCTGCGCTGGCCATTACTATTAAACTGGAGCCGGCCTTTGTAATGGCACTGGCGGTATTGGCCGTCATAGCATGTTCAAATGTCATTATTTCACTGATGAGAAATGCCATTCCATCCCGCGTACGGATCATTGTACAATTGGTGGTGGTAGCTTCTCTCGTAATTATTGTAGATCAGATCCTGAAAGCCTATTACTATGACGTAAGCAAGCAGCTTTCTGTTTTTGTTGGGCTTATCATTACGAACTGTATCATCATGGGCCGCCTGGAAGCTTTCGCAATGGGAAACAAGCCCTGGCCGTCATTTCTTGATGGCATTGGAAACGGACTGGGTTACGGAGCAATCCTTATAATCGTGGCCCTTTTCCGGGAAGTTCTGGGTTCCGGCAGCGTCTTCGATTTTCAAATCATCCCTCAATGGGCTTACGAGGCCGGATATACAAACAATGGATTGATGGTATTTCCGGTAGGCGCCCTCTTTACCGTTGGCCTTATTATCTGGGCTCAACGGGCATGGAACAAACAATACGAAACACATTAAGAGCAAAATACAATGGTAGATCTGGCAGATATTTTCGTCAAGGCGATTTTTGCAGAAAACATGATTTTCGCCTATTTCCTCGGGATGTGTTCCTATCTCGCGGTTTCTAAAAACGTGAAAACAGCAGTAGGACTTGGTGCAGCCGTCATCTTTGTGCTGCTGTTGACGGTACCGGCAAACTGGGCTATTCAGAAGTTCTTTTTGAATCCCGGAGCACTTCGATGGACAGGAATAGAGGCACTTGCTGCGGTTGATCTTAGCTTTCTCAGCTTTATTCTTTATATCGCTGTGATCGCATCCGTGGTTCAGCTAGTAGAGATGGTCGTGGAAAAGTTTTCACCTGCCCTGTATGGTGCATTAGGAATTTTCCTTCCGCTTATTGCTGTGAATTGCTCCATTCTTGGGGGTTCGCTTTTTATGGGCGAGAGAGGTTATGCGTTTACTGAATCCATCGCGTTCAGCCTGGGTTCAGGTATTGGATGGTTTCTGGCCATTGTGGGCATCGCAGCCATCCGCGAAAAAATTCAATACTCTAATGTTCCGCCACCGCTTCGTGGCCTGGGGATAACGTTTATTATCACCGGCCTGATGGGTCTGGCATTCATGAGTTTTCAAGGAATCAGTCTTTAATACTTATCGCTTATGTTATTAGTCGCTGAGATGTTACCGGTTATACTTTCCAGTGTAGCCGTCATTCTTTTCCTCATTCTGTCATTGGCATTGATGATCGTTTATGCCAAGACCAAACTGACGCCAAGCGGGAGCGTCTCCATCGTTGTGAATGGCGATAGTGAAAAACCCATCATTACGCAGCCCGGCACCAATCTGCTTAGCACCTTGTCAGAATCCAAGCTATTTCTGCCCTCAGCCTGTGGCGGTGGCGGAACCTGCGCCATGTGCAAGTGCCAGATTATAGAAGGAGGCGGAGACGTATTACCTACCGAAAAAAACCACCTGACCCGCAAGGAGCAAAATGAACACTGGCGGCTGGCCTGCCAGGTGAAGGTGCGGGAGGATATGCAGATAAAAGTTCCTGAAGAAATTTTCGGGATACAGAAATGGGAATGTGAAGTGGTGAGCAATGAGAATGTGGCTACCTTTATTAAGGATTTCATCGTAAAACTGCCGGAAGGCGAACACCTGGAATTTGAGGCAGGCGGTTATATCCAAATATATATTCCTTCATATAAAATTAAGTTCAGAAAAGATATTGAAGTAGAGGAAAGGTTCCGGGAAGACTGGGATAAGTTCAATTTATGGGATTTAAATGCCAGCAATGATGAGGAGATATTCCGGGCATACTCAATGGCGAACCATCCCGCTGAAGGAAATATCATAAAGCTAAACGTACGAATTGCTTCACCACCCTGGGACAATAAAAAGAACGGCTTCATGGATGTGCCTCCGGGCATCGCGTCTTCCTATATTTTTGCGCTGAAGCCAGGTGATAAAGTCACCGTTTCGGGTCCGTACGGAGAGTTTTTCGTGAAGCCAACAGAAAAGGAAATGTGCTACATTGGAGGAGGTGCCGGTATGGCTCCGCTTCGTTCGCACGTTTTTGATCTGCTGATGAGCAAGAATTCAAAGCGAAAGATATCTTACTGGTATGGCGGCAGGTCATTGCGAGAATTGTTTTACACCGAAGAATTCAGGGAACTGGAAAAAGAGCATCCCAACTTCAGTTATCATATTGCACTTTCAGAGCCGCTGCCTGAAGATAACTGGACCGGATCCGTGGGCTTCATCCATAAAGTCGTCCTGGAAGAATACCTTAGCAAACACCCTGAGCCGGAGGAAATAGAATATTATCTCTGCGGCCCGCCAATGATGCTCCAGGCCGTAATGAAAATGCTGGACGATCTCGGTGTTCCGCCAGAAAATATAGCATTTGATGATTTCGGGAACTGATCTCTGATCATTGATCTAAAGGGTAAAAGCCCCGGCATGAATGCCGGGGCTTTTTTTATTGAATTCTTTTTGAAGCTCATGCCGGAATGCTTACTATTCGAAAAGAATCTTCCCAAAAGATATTTTCTCTGCTGATCACCGATCTGGACTTGACAGCCCTGCTCTTCAGATTGAAACCCTCTTTAATATCAATATTCGGTTTCGGACATTTAGAAACAAAACTTCAAACCGAAAACATCGTTTCGATTATTTCGTTTAATTTGCAAACAAATACACCTTGTTATGGCACATCACCTCGATATACAAAAGCCTTCCAAAGAAGAGCGCAAGACTGCAATGGAGTCTTATGACGCACTTGCAGCCACTATAGCAGCACTCAGGACGGAAAACCCTGAAATTGAAATTGAAGAAACAGAAGAAAAGATTAAGATTCCACTTAAAGCCCTTAAGCTTTTAGCAGAAATTCTTAAAGCCACCAGCCAGGGAAAACCTATTTCGATTGTTCCCATTGCAACAGAAATGACCACTCAGGCTGCCGCTGAGATGTTAGGCTGCTCCAGACCCCATCTTGTAAAACTGCTTGAAGAAGGGCAAATTCCTTACACCAAAGTAGGGAAGCACAGGCGCATTAAATATGATGACATGGAGAAATACAAAAAGAACCTAAAGAAGAAACAGAAGAAACTTCTAATCAATATCATCAAGTCAGATGAAGAAGCCGGACTGTATGATTCATAGCATTCGCTTTACCTGTGTTTTGGATACAAACATTCTTTACCCTGTGGATGTCAGAGATATTTTATTCTGGTTTGCCCATTACGACCTATTCACCCCTAAATGGAGCAGACACATCTTTGATGAATGGGAAGCTCTGATCCAAAAAAGAAGTTTCCCCGGGAGAGAATCATCAAAGCACTGGAAATGGCCCAGTTAGCATTCCCCGATGCGTTGGTTCAGAACTACGAAGGGCTAATTAAGACCTTAGAACTTCCCGATGGTAAGGACTGTCACGTATTGGCAGCTGCCATTAAGATCAATGCAAATATTATTGTCACCAACAATCTCAAAGATTTTCCAGAAGATTACCTTTCTACATTTGGCTTGTCTGCAAAATCGGCTGATGAATTTATCACAGATATTATTGACTTGAACCCCCAAAAAGCCATACTTGCTTTTCGTGAAATGGTCATTAACAGAACAAATCCGGATCTGGATGAATATGAAGCATTGGACATCCTGAGAAAGAGAGGGCTAACAGATTCAGCTAATTATCTCCACACCCTTTTGTAGTCTCCAATTCGAATTCTCATCATTTTGTTACCAGGCATAAAAAAACCCCTGACTGAACATCAGAGGTTTTAAATGATAAATAACCGGAAGAGTTATTCTTTCTCGAATTCATATTCATACCCATCCTCATCTTCCACCCAAAGCTCGTCACTTGTCAGCTTATTTATTTGCCATTCCGTTTCCTCACTATCAACTTCCAATAACAGCGTTTCTTTTTTGTCGTCAAACTCCCATTCGCCATTTACGGAAAACGGGAATGGCATTCCATAATAGGAGATACTGCCGCGCATGGTGAAATCGCCATCCTTCTCAAATTCCATGGAGAGATCAGGTAAGTCAGCCCCAGAAGGTGGATCTGTGGCAACCAACTCCCAGTCTCCGGTTAATCTACCCTTTGGTGTTTTCAGGGTAAAGCCAGGCCCTTCTTCATACTTTTTACATGCCTGGAAATTGAACAAGATGGCAGCCGTGGCTATAGAAGCCAGCGAAACTTTCCTTTGCAGATTGATTTTCATATAAAATAACAGTTTAGAATTGACCGCAAAAGTAGTTTTAGTTTTAGTTATTTTCTGATTCTTTTTCCTGCTTCCTTTCTTTTTTCCAGTAATTCATTCCCGGTGCTGCAATTGAAGATAAATGTATCTCATTCTCAGCACTTAATATCCCCGGCACGCGAACTCCGGGAATCACCTGCACATCATATATTTCCTCCACACCTTCATCATACGTGAGATGGCCGATAATGGACGAAGTTGGCTTGAATATAATGATCACGCCCGCTTTTTCAGCCTTTTCCTTAACCGGCAATTTATTAAAGCTTTTGCTGCCTTTCCGGATTTGTGAAAGTCCAATAAAAATGTACTCGTTATACTCACACATGCCTCTTACAAAACCCGGCAAATCCATTATTTTTTCCTTACCTGTGATGAGATTGTGGATCAGGAGCTGGCCTGTAGCAGAAAGAAGCACATACAAATCGTCTCCGTAAACGCGCGGAGAATGCGGCATCGGTAGTCCGTCCAATATTATTTTGGAAGTAGGAATATGCATCACAACGCCATCCGTGGCAATATTTTCACGCCAACTGTCCTTGTAGTCATTGGTTCCCAGCGCTGAAACGTACATCGGCTCTCCATCCTTTACGGCAAGTCCATTCAGGTGGCAACGATCCTCCGGCCTGAGTTCTGAGATGAAAGGTGGCTGCCAGAGCGGTGTGAAACTATATTCCTGATCAATCCTCGAAATGCAGGAAAACATGGTATTGACTGCAATAAGTCCCTGGTTGGTCCAGTGCAAATCGTGCAGATCCAGCAACCCGGAATAGTAGCTGGCCCTGGGCAGGAACATGGAATCATACAATCCAGGCCGCATCGGAAAGGACCGCGCCAGCTCCGGAACATTTTTCAACACCTCTACATAATTCAGCGTAGCAATGGCCAGCCGGTTTCCATCTATGGCAATGCCCATAGGCTTCTTATAGCTCTTTGGTATCTGCGTTATTTTATTAGGCGTAATTGCTGTAAGGAATATGAGCTTCCCGGCCTGGTAAGTACTGATGGCAATTGAACAGTTGAGCTTATGAAGCAGCTCCGGAACATTTTCAGAATAGCTAAGCCTTATTTTCTTTTTAACAGGAGCTTCTTTTTCGGTTTCTTCTGACATAATATTTGGTAAAAAATTGACGAAAAACTTGGGAACAAAGGTAGATTTTTGATCAGCCCCACTTTTAAGCTTCTATATTCAAAAATTTTGGACACAAAAAAAGCCTCCACGCATGAAGGCTTTTTTTAAATGATTAATTCTCAGATAGCTATTCCACCGTTACTGACTTAGCCAAATTCCTGGGCTGATCCACATTGCAACCGCGCATCACCGCAATATGATAAGCGAGCAACTGCAATGGAATGACAGACAGCAGCGGAGTAAAGACTTCATCCGTTGAAGGTATTTCAATGATATAATCTGACAACTCATTGATGGTAGTGTCGCCCTCAGTAACCACTGAGATGATCCTGCC
The DNA here is from genome assembly GCA_040880525.1 of Bacteroidia bacterium. Classification (NCBI taxonomy): domain Bacteria; kingdom Pseudomonadati; phylum Bacteroidota; class Bacteroidia; species Bacteroidia bacterium. The sequence goes on along the minus strand of JBBDIG010000024.1, from coordinate 96,460 downwards.
TTTCCTGGCTTTCACTTCCTGGACGTTGCTCGCCACCTTATCGTAGTTCACCCGGTTTGTGGCCAATACCACTACGGGCATAAACTCATCAATAAGTGCGATAGGTCCGTGTTTCATTTCGGCAGCCGGGTATCCTTCTGCATGAATGTAGCTGATCTCCTTCAGCTTAAGGGCACCTTCAAGGGCCACCGGAAAATTGTATCCCCGCCCCAGATAGAGGAAGTTTGAGGCATCCTTAAATTTATCAGCAATAAACTTAATGCGCTCATCCAGTGCCAGCACTTCTTCCACTTTCCGTGGCAGGCGCTCCAGTTCTGCCACCAATTCCTGATAGCGGCTCAGGGAAAGGGTTCCTCGCTTTCTCGCGGCCAGAAGCGCTAACAGGCTCAGCACCGTAACCTGTGCAGTAAAAGCTTTGGTGGAAGCCACCCCAATTTCCGGTCCTGCGTGGGTATAAACACCAGCGTGTGTGGTGCGCGGGATGGAAGATCCCACTACATTGCAGATGCCGAAAATAGTTGCCCCCTTTTCTTTAGCAAGCTCTATTGCAGCAAGCGTATCAGCCGTTTCACCCGATTGAGAAATGGCAATTACTATATCATCCTCATTAATGATAGGATTGCGATACCGGAATTCTGAGGCATATTCGACTTCTACGGGAATCCTGGCAAGATCCTCAATGAGGTATTCGCTTACTAATCCTGCGTGCCATGAGGTTCCACAGGCCACCACGATGATCCGCTTCGCATTTACAAGTTTTTCCTGGTATTCCTGAAGCCCTCCCAGAACCACCTCATGGGTCTGGCCGTCCAGCCGCCCCCGCATACAGTCCTTTATCGCATCGGGTTGTTCATGGATTTCCTTCAGCATAAAGTGCTCGTAACCACCCTTTTCCAGCGATTCAAGATTAAAATCCAACACATTTACATAAGGTGTTTGAATTTTATTCTCAATGGTTTTGAGCGTAAGTGACTGGCCCTTAATAACTGCAATATCATTGTCGTTCAGGTAAATGACGTTACGTGTATATTCCACGATCGGGGTGGCATCCGAAGCTAGGAAGTATTCTTCATTACCAATCCCGATGACCAGCGGACTTCCCTTGCGTGCTGCTATTACAGTATTCTTATCATTCTTGCAGAGCATCACAATAGCATAAGCGCCAATCACCTTTGTGAGGGCTAAGCGCACAGCCTCCTCAAAAGAGAGGTTTTCATTTTTCTTGATGTCCTCAATGAGGTGAAGCAGGACTTCCGTATCCGTTTCCGAACGGAATACATATCCGCGGTTTATCAGTTCCTTCTTCAGGGAACTGTAATTTTCAATAATTCCATTGTGAATAATGGCGAGGTCGCCATTCTCAGTGATATGAGGATGAGCGTTTATATCATTAGGTTCTCCGTGGGTAGCCCAACGGGTATGACCAATACCAATATTTCCTGAAACGTCCTTTCCTTCGATATGGTCCCTCAGCTCCTGGACCTTACCTGCAATTTTAAATACCTTAATTTGATCATTTTCGAGCAAGGCAATCCCTGCACTGTCATAGCCACGATATTCGAGGCGCTGTAATCCTTTAAGCAAAATATCGGACGCCTGGCGGTTGCCGATATACGCAACAATTCCACACATAGTAGTTAATTTTATTTAGCGAAAATTTTCGTTTTGAGGCTAAGATTCCTGCCGACAGACATTGCGACAGGAGCCAATTTTTGGGTGAGGTGTGTAAACTGCTCTAAATATAATGATTGTGGACCATCTGACAAAGCAGTTGAAGGGTTTGGGTGGATTTCGATCAATAAACCATCACATCCTGCAGCTACAGCTCCCGCAGCGATAGGATTCACGAGTGAGCGAATCCCGCTACCCTGGCTGGGATCAACGAATACCGGCAGATGGCTAAGTTGCTGAACGAGCGGAATAGCAGAAATATCCAGGACGTTGCGAACCGAATCATCAAAAGAACGGATACCGCGTTCGCAGAGAATGACTCGCTCATTGCCTCCGGTAAGAATATATTCAGCCGAAAGCAGCCATTCTGTGATCTTAGCATACATGCCCCTTTTGAGCAGCACTGGCTTATCAATTTTTCCCAATTCTTTGAGAAAATAGTAGTTGTGCATATTGCGGGAGCCTACCTGCAAAATATCGCTGTAGTTGTAAACCTGATCGAGTACGTTAAGATCAATTACTTCCGTTACCACGCGCAGGTCAAATTCATCTGCTGCCTGCCTGATGAACTTCAGCCCCTCCAGCCCTAAGCCCTGAAATGAGTATGGAGAAGTTCGCGGCTTATACGCTCCACCGCGAATGAACTTGATGCCGCTGCGGTGCAGGTGTTCTGCAATCGTAAAGATCTGTTCTTCACTTTCTATGGCGCAAGGCCCGGCTATTATTGTAAGCTCATTGCCCCCTATTTCCTCTCCTTTAACATGAAAAGAAGTTTTTTCTGTTTTCCATTCTCTGCTGGCAAATTTATAGGGAGTAGAAACCGGAATGACGTCCTCTACTCCGGGCATGAGCCTGAGTTCCTCAACCAATGCGGGAGAAAGCTCCTTCTCAAATCCAATCACCTGCCGGCCGTATAGATTGGCAACATGATAATGAGTGTTATGTGCTTGTAAAAAAGCTGTTACATGCTCAATACCTGCTTCCGGGAATCCCTTTTCTATCGAAATGATCACACCTAATTGAGTTTGGTGAATGTGAGCCGGAGCGTTATTTCCGGCTGGCTGCTGTTACCTTTTGCTCTTGCTATTAACCGGTTGGCCTCAAGCGGATTATCCGATTTAACGATCACATAAACACCCCTTGAACTATATGCCGGATCGGACTGCATTTTCATAAATTCTTCCTGCAAATACTGGGTGATGATGAACTGGTACCGGTTTTCTGAAGCGTCATAATTTCCACCGTAATATGTAAAAAGCGCGTCCGGCAGGACAAAGCTCCTGCCGTTCTGATCAATGCCGTATAGCAGCAGTTCTGAAGGTGGTGAAAGTGTATCTCCCTGGCCGGTAATGGCAGGAATGATAACCTGCGCCTGCATCAGCGCAACATTTGTGGATTCATATTCATCCACTAAATCCTTCAAACCAGGAAATTCCAGTTTTATCTTTACGCTGCCATGAGGCTGAGCAAATACCCTATGGAATTGCTGCTGTGGCGCTGCCAACTGATCTGCTACCGGAGTGCCATTGTAATTATGGCTTACACCTGAAATTCTGGCGCTTGATGAATTCACCGGATAAACGACCGAATGGCTGCCACTATCATTGGTATAATTCAATATCAGATCAGAAAAAGGGCTGGTAAGAAGAAATTGGACGATCGCGCCATCTCCTGAAGGGATCCCGGTAGTATCAGGAATTACTGCAAGCCCATTCATAAAGTCCTTAAAATCCTCATTGGTAGAATACTGAGTGGGATCTGTAGGTAGTAATGACGAAGCAAAACTTTGGCTTAAAGGAATATTCAATACGGAATCCGCAGTATTGAAAGCTGTGGTAAGTTCCCCTGCTTCATCCGAAACATGGGAGATGCGCCTTCCTGTAACATAGCTCCTGTTCAGGAAAATTCGCTCATTGAGCTTATACACATTGAGCGTTTGGGGAAACGAAGTATTTCCGACCGAACGGCCATCTTCATTAAGGCGTAACCGCAGTACCGCAGAGGTGGCGACAGGATTTGCCCCGAAATCGTAATCCACTGCGGGGAGTTCTACTTGAAAAAACATGGAATAATGCGTGAGGCCAAAAACCGAATCGTTTAAGGCACCAAAAAGATCTGCTGAGAATTCATCTATTGACAGCGTATCTTCTTTTACAGTAAAGGATCTGACAGTAAAGGTATCTACTGCATCAATATCAAAGTTCTCTTCAGGTGCCTCTTCCAGGAATTCAATATAATCCGGATCCTTACAGGTGCTGAAAAAGAGAAGTGAAAAAAAAGCGATTGCTGCATAGCAGAACCGGGATTTATTCATCAAATAATTCCTCATAAAATTTAGAGTAGCTATCCATTAATTCGTCACTTTCCATATCAGTAGATCTCAACACCGGTTTATCCGTAGCGTTAAGGTATGCCTCTACTTCAGGATCCAGTTTCTCTGCCAGCGTGGTGATGGCATCGGCTGATTTGATTCCGGCCATATAAAGATCCTTACACTCAGGATTTTGCAACATTACATCAAAATCCTTCATCTCCCCGTTGAGACCCGCCTTTTGAGCAAAGCCATCTCCAAGCTTTGTATTGAATCCTTCATCCAGCACCGAAAAAATGAATTTTGCGTTTTTGAAAACCGGCTCGTTCTTGAAATGTGTTTTTGCATAAAACGGTACCAGTGCAGTCATCCAGCCCTGGCAATGAATAACGTCAGGAGACCATCCCAGTTTTTTCATAATCTCCATTACTCCTTTATTAAAGAAGATCATTCGCTCATCATTGTCTTCAAAGAAAGACTGATCATCATCTCCGAGAAAACTTTTACGATGGAAATAATCCTCATTATCTAAAAAGTAAACCTGCATTTTAGCAGAAGGCAATGAAGCAACTTTAATAATCATCGGATTATCAGCTTCTCCCACAGGAATATTAATACCTGACAGCCTGATGACCTCATGAAGACGATGCCTGCGCTCATTGATCTTTCCATACTTTGGCATAAAAACCCTCACCTCCATTCCATCTTCCTGCATCTTCTGTGGCAACGCACGGGCTACCTTTGCATAAGGGGTAATTTTAGCATAAGGCTCCATTTCATGAGTTACAAATAAAATTTTTTTCTTATTTGTCATAATTAATTAGTTGTTTAGCAATCAATTTTAGGGGCATTTTGCCTTTTTGAAAAATCGGTCAAAATTACCGTTTTTAATGTATAATTCGAAATTTAAGAATAGCTTTGCCCCGGCTATGGCAGCGGTTTTCACCCAAAAATTCCCTCTTAAAAATGAACTCGAAAAATTTCGAAAGAAGGGGAAGAAGATTGGATTTGTTCCTACAATGGGTGCGCTCCACCAAGGGCATTTTTCTTTATTGGAAAAGAGCAAAAGGGATAATGATATCACTGTCTGCAGCATTTTCGTAAATCCCACCCAATTCAACAACAGCAAGGATTATATAAATTATCCCAGGAACCCTGAAGCTGACGTTAAGGCGCTGCAAAGGTATCAAATTGACCTCATTTTTTTACCTTCTTCAGAGGAAATGTATTCTGTTGCTGAAGAAACCCTGGATTTTGATGCCGGTAAAATCGCAGAGATCATGGAAGGCAAGTTCCGGCCGGGCCATTTTGCCGGGGTAGCATCAATCGTCCATAAGTTCCTGGAAATCGTAAACCCGGACAGAGCCTATTTTGGCCAGAAGGACTTCCAGCAATACCTTTTGATCCGGAAGCTGGCGAAAGAGAGGAACCCGAATGTAGAGATTGTAGCATGTCCTACTACGCGGAACGAAGCAGGCCTCGCCCTGAGCTCCCGGAACCAGCTTCTGACGCGGGAACAGCAAGATGCAGCCACCGCCATTTATCGTACTTTGACAAAAGCTGGAGAAATGGTGATGGCCGGCAGGGCCATACAGGAGGTAAAGGCCTGGGCTTTGCAGAACCTGGCCCTGGATGAATTGCTGAAACCTGAATACTTCGAGATCGTTAATGCTGAAACGCTTAACGATATAAAATCTAAATCTGAAGCAGAGAAAATATTGATCGCAGCAGCCGTAAGGGCAGGCGAGATTCGGCTTTTGGATAACATTGTGTTAGAATAAAATATGGACAATCGCTTTTATATAGAAGTTCTGAAATCAAAGATCCACCGCGTACAGATTACCGGGGCCGATCTTAATTACATCGGAAGCATAGAACTGGATGAGGACCTGATGGATGCCGCCAATCTTATAGAAAACGAAAAGGTGCAGGTACTCAATTTAAATAATGGCGAACGCTTTGAAACCTACGTAATAAAGGCTGGCAGGGCCACCGGCACCGTTTGCCTCAATGGCCCGGCTGCACGCAAAGGTGAAGTGGGCGATATCCTGATCGTAGTGAGTTACGCCCAAATGGATTTTGAGAAAGCTAAGACATTCAAGCCTTCCATCGTATTTCCGGAAAACGGAAACAAAATTTCCCAGGGTTGAAGAAGTTTTATTCTGCCGCCAAATACCTGTTCCTGCTGGGGATAGGCATTTTCATTTTGTGGCTGGTATTTAAGGGAGTAGACCCTGATGCCATCGCAGACGGTTTTGCCCACGCCAACTATATATGGGTGGCAATTGCCCTGAGTGCAGGAATGCTCAGCCACGTGAGCCGCACGCTCCGCTGGAATATGCTTATCGCTCCACTTGGATTCAGGCCCCGCTTTATAAGTGCATTTGCGGCAATTATGCTTGGCTACCTCGCCAATCTTGCATTGCCACGTATGGGGGAAGTAACGCGCTGCATTGTGCTGAACCGCACCGATAATATCCCGGTCAATAAGCTTTTTGGGACGGTGATCGTAGAACGGATCATTGATCTCATTTCGTTGCTGCTGATCGTAGCATTTACATTTATTATGGAATTCGACCGGCTGAAGAATTTTCTCAGCGAACAGATAGGGGGATCCGTTCAGGAAAAAGGAGATAGCTTTTCTACGCTCCTTTCTCCGCTCAATATTTCCATTGTGGTATTTGTAATCGGAGCAGGCTTATTTCTGCTATATATGATACTCAGGATGAAAAACCCGCCTGCCTTTATCATCAAGATCCGCTCATTGTTCGAGGGTTTTGTTTCCGGCCTCAAAACCATCCGGGCTATGGAGAATAACTGGCTCTTCATTCTGCACACCGTTTTCATCTGGATCATGTATTTCCTGATGAGCTACCTCTGCTTTTTTGCCCTGGATGCCACAGATCATCTTGATCTTCTTGCCGGTTTATCCGTACTTGCCATTGGCAGCCTGGGGTTCATCCTTCCGGTGCAGGGCGGGATCGGAACATTTCACTGGGCCGTACGCGAGGCGCTTGCGATATATGACATTGACAAAACTGACGGACTTGTGCTGGGTACGCTTATCCACGCATCTCAGGCACTTATGATCATATTGTTTGGCGCTATTTGCTTCCTCATCTTTATTTATTTAATAAAAAAGAAAGCTGCTAATGAAGTCCCCAACCTTTCTTAAAGATAAAATTGTAGGATTAGGAGCACTGCAATATTTAGTATCCCAATGGAAGGAGGAGGGGCTGAGGGTCGTTTTTACCAACGGCTGCTTCGATTTGTTGCACCGGGGCCACATTGATTACTTATCCAAGGCTGCCGCCCTTGGCGATAAATTCATCATTGGCCTCAATTCAGACGAGTCGGTATCTGCGCTGAAAGGAGAACACCGCCCCCTTCAGGATGAGGTCAGCCGGGCTATCATCATGTCTGCACTTGCATTTACAGATGCTGTTTGCATTTTTAATGAAGATACGCCTGCCAAAATGATCCGGGCCATAACCCCGCATGTCATGGTGAAGGGAGGCGACTATCAGGTAAGGGAAATTGCGGGTGGAAGCCATATTATGAAAAGTGGTGGCAGTGTAGTAATTCTTCCATTTTTACCGGGATATTCCACTTCAGCCATTGAGCAAAAAATTATTAAAAGCAATCAGCCATAATTTTTTGCTGGCAATCCACTCAGGAGTTGTTTTTTAAATTTGTAAAACTTTTAAAATCGAAAAATGGATTTTCAACTTACCGAAGAGCATAATCTGATTCTTCAGGCTGCGCGAGATTATGCCCAAAATGAGATTATAAAAGACGTGATAGAACGGGATGAGGAGCAAAAGTTTCCCACCCGCCACGTTCAAAAGCTGGCTTCCCTCGGATTCATGGGAATGATGGTAGATCCCAAATATGGTGGCAGCGGCCTGGATACGATCAGTTATGTGCTGGCAATGGAGGAAATTTCCAAAGTGGATGCCTCTTGTTCTGTAATCATGTCAGTGAACAACAGCCTGGTTTGCTGGGGAATTGAAACTTATGGGAACGAGGAACAGAAACAGAAGTATCTTCCCAGACTCACCAGCGGAGAATGGATTGGCGCCTTCTGTCTGTCAGAGCCTGAAGCCGGTTCAGACGCAACCTCGCAGCGTACAACAGCAGAGGATAAGGGCGACCATTATCTCGTGAACGGAACTAAAAACTGGATCACCAATGGAAATTCAGCATCGGTTTATCTGGTCATTGCGCAGACTGACAGAGATAAAGGCCATCGTGGTATCAATGCATTTATCGTTGAAAAATCCTGGGATGGTGTAACCGTTGGAAAGAAAGAACAAAAGATGGGAATCCGGTCTTCGGATACACATTCGATCATGTTTCAGGACGTAAAGGTGCCAAAGGAGAACCGCATCGGAGAGGATGGTTTCGGGTTTAAGTTCGCCATGAAAACCTTGGATGGCGGACGGATCGGCATTGCATCTCAGGCGCTGGGAATTGCCTCCGGAGCCTATGAACTGGCGTTGCAATATTCAAAGGAACGCAAGGCATTCGGCAAAGAAATATCGCAGCACCAGGCCATCCAATTCAAACTGGCAGATATGGCCACCAGGATTGAAATTTCGCGGCTCCTCTGCCTGAAGGCAGCATGGCTGAAAGACCAGCACCAGCCGTATGGGACGGCAAGCGCAATGGCCAAATTATATGCCTCAGAAACAGCCATGTGGGTAACTACAGAGGCGGTTCAGGTACATGGCGGCTATGGCTACGTAAAAGAATATCATGTGGAAAGAATGATGCGCGATGCCAAAATCACCCAGATCTATGAAGGTACTTCTGAGATTCAGCGAATGGTGATCTCCCGTGCAGTTTTAACACAGTAACATTTAAGAATACTGATAAACAGGAAAGGCTGGAGTTTCTAAATTCCAGCCTTTCCTGTTTTAATGCATTGCTTCTTTTGGTATTACACCGAAAGCAATAAAATGAAATGGGTGAGGATACTTTTCTGTCATCAAATCACTTCCCGGTGACCAACCCAGACAAAACGCTTGTTTACATACTCAGGATTGGTGAAGGAAGCATTGCCGGCAGGATTTCCTCCCGTTACGTGGAAATCAGAGAATGCCGCATTCTGATTCATCCAGATAGGTCCGACCATATTGAAGGAAACAGGTGTAAATGCCTGCTCCATTTCTTCTGCAATCATTTCACGCGTACCGGCATCCGTGGTGTAGGCTCCACAGGTAATGGCACCTTTTTCCATCGCCAGATCCCTCGCCAGTTCCACGGAGTGTCCTGTATCTTTCGTTTTTACCACCAACACAATCGGCCCGAAACGTTCCTCTGAAAATATGTCCTTGTTAGTGGCATCCACTTCCACAACCACCGGGGCGGAGATGAGGGCATTGGCAAACTCAGGATTTTGCACATCTTCCGGCTCCAGCACTACATGGCCGCCTAAGTTTTTGGCATGTGCGACCCGCTCCCGCGTTGCAGGATTCTGGATTGCGCCCAAAGTGCCAGCGCCCATTTTAGGATGTGTAACCAATCCCTTAATGTTTGCGGCCAGTTTCTGCACCACTTCTTCGTATGTCAGGTTTCCTTCTGCCGTTTTTATTCCGCCTTCCGGTATGAATATGTTTTGCGGAGCTGTACACATCTGGCCTGAATAGAGGCTGATGGCAAATGAGAGATTCTGGAAAACAGGATCCAGTGAATTTACGGAATCAAGAATAACGGAGTTTACGCCTGCCTTCTCGGTAAAGGTGATTTTTCCCGGCAGCTTTTCAATATAGTCTCCGAAAGAGGGTCCGCCAGTATAGTCAATCAGTTTTACGTTGTTATGCTCTGCCAATTTCTTGGTAACGGGATTGCCATGCGTATCCACAGCAAGCTGGCAAATATCAGGGTCCAATCCATTGTCAGTCAGCGCCTGCTGAATGCACGCCACTACAATGGCGATGGGATACACCGCACCAGGATGTGGTTTTACAATGACAGGATTTCCGGTGACGAGGCTTGCATATATTCCAGGAATACTATTCCAGACAGGAAAGGTGGAACAGCCGATGACCAGCCCTGTTCCTCGTGGCACTGGTTTCCAGCTCTTTTTGAGCTTCACATTAAATTTGCCCATTGGCTTTTCCCATTCTGCATTTTCAGGAAAGCGGGTAAGTTCATGATATCCCAATGCAATGGCTTCCAACGCCCGGTCAGCCGCATGTGGGCCCGATGCCTGGAAGGACATGATGAAGGACTGTCCGGTGGTATGCTGCGTGGCATGACCGATCTCAAAAAAGCGATCTTTCATTTTATCCAGGCTATCCATGAGCAAGCCTGCCCGTTCAGCCGGAGATGCTTTCCTCCAATTTTTTCCTGCCTTCCCGGCATTTCTTACCAGGGTAGCTACATCTATTTCCGGATACTTTACTCCCAGTTTCTCCTGTGTATAGGGTGAGGTCTCCTCTCCTATCCAGCCGGTTGCATCTTTATCATTTAGTCCCCCAAAATGATTATTTCGTGTTTGCTGGAATTGAGCCTCTCCCTGGCCGGGAGCATCTTCACCATACGCTTTGGGATGTTCCGGGAAAGCGGCAAAGAATGTCCGCTCATGTATCGCTTTTATAGCATTCTGAAGTGTTTCCTTATGCTTTTCGAAAAGATTCATGTTTTTGATTTTTGGGATGAAATTGATCGGCAAAAATACGGAACCGAAAGGTGACTGCTCTGGTGAACAAGGCATCCTGTTTCACTATCAATTTTGGTAAAGGTGCTGTTTTCACCGGGAATTATCCAAGCGGCAGCATAGAGGAAACCTGCCATTCAAATCTGCTATTTCAGCGTTCGCCAAAAATTGCGCTGCCAATACGCACAATGGTGCTGCCTTCTTCCACGGCTATTTTCCAGTCGTTGCTCATGCCCATAGAGAGCTGATCAAACTCCCCATCCGCGAATTTTTCCTTTCTGAGCCAGTCAAATAAATTCTTTAGCTTCCGGAATTCTGCCCTTATCTGTGTATCGTTTTCAGTAAAAGTTGCCATCCCCATAAGGCCCCGTATTTTTACCGAACTCAGGCTTTTAAATTCTTCGCTTTCAACCAGGCTGATCAATTCCTCTTTTGAAAATCCAAACTTGGTTTCCTCTTTCGCGATGTGTACCTGCAAAAGGCAATCAACCGTGCGCCCTGCTTTCCGAGCCTGTTTATCTACTTCGCGGAGCAAGCGCGGACTGTCTATGCTATGAATGAGATGAACGAAGGGAATGAGCAACTTCACCTTATTTCGTTGCAAATGGCCGATGAAATGCCACTCCAAATCCTGTAGCAGTTCCTCCTGCTTCGCAACAATTTCCTGCACTTTATTTTCACCAAAAATATTGTGGCCTGCAGTGAAGGCTTCCATTACCAGCGAAGCGGGATGGGTTTTGCTCACCGCAACCAACTTTACTTCCTGAGGCAATTCTTCCTTTATTTTGCGGAGATTATCAACTATGCTCATTTTGCGATCAACTTATTTACTCCTCGTATCTCTACTGTTTACTATGGTTTTTTTTCAGCGATGTTCAGATAGTTCTGAAACAATACCTGAATATGTGATAAACCAGGAAAAGATGGTAGACATCATGATGGACATTCATCTTTCAGAGGCATATATGGCCTCAAACAATATATATGGCGATAGTGCTGCCAGGGTAGCTCCCTTATTTTATGAAGCAGTATATAAAGAAAATGGAGTGACTAAGCAAGAGTTTGATACAAGTTTTGGCTTCTATCTGCGCCATCCTGAGATGATGGAGAAGATAGAAGCCAAAGTAATTTCCCGTCTTAATGAAGGGAATCCATCAAATAATTAGTCGCGGCTTCCCAGGAAAATGGAAAGATAGTATAGCAATGTTGCCAGAGAAGCTAAGGCGGCCACTACGTAAGTCATAGCAGCCCATTTAAGAGCGTCTTTCGCTTGTCCGTGTTCATCTGGCGATGTGATATTTGTCTGATTAAGCCATAACAAGGCGCGGTTGCTGGCATCAAATTCCACAGGCAGAGTAATGAAGCTAAAAAGCGTACTGAATGCAAAAAGGACGAGCGCTGCCATCAATACCCAGGGAACCTGGAAAACTGCAATGGCGATAATTCCCGCGATGAGCAGGAAGGGAACAAAGTTATTTGAGACAGAAACGATTGGCACCAATGCGCTTCTCATGTAAAGCCAGCTATAGGCTTTTGCGTGTTGCACCGCGTGTCCGCATTCATGAGCGGCAACTGCAGCGGCAGCGATCGAGCGCCCATTATAAACGTCCGGGCTAAGGTTCACGGTCTTTTTCATAGGGTTATAATGATCGCTTAACGAGCCCCCGACTGAGAGTACTTCTACATCATAAATTCCGCTATCATGCAGCATTCGCTTTGCGACTTCAGCACCTGTGACCCCTGCAAGCAAGGGCTCCTTCGAGTATTGCTTGAATTTTTTCTTGAATCGCCAGCTTACACCTGCACTTGCCAGGGTGATAAGAACTAAAAGCACTATGTATCCCATGTTTGAATTTTCTTTAGTATTTGTGAAAGTGCCGTTATCAAATTAAATGCTAATCCCAATGTCAAAAAATGTATCTATAAATAATGACAATAAGGCAGATCAGAAAAAGCAATATTGAGATTCGGTTTATCCCATGCATCATTTTCAGGTTTATGTTGCCCCTGGCGTTTTCATCCTTGCTGAATATGTTTAAATAGTGCAACATCCTTTTAAATATCATGGCATCTGTAAAATTTAGGAGTGATGCAGCAAAGGTCAATAATCCAGCAATAATATCCATTCATACCACCTTCGGTAATAATACTGGTTATTGTCGCTGGAAAAATTCTGTGAAGCGAAGCATCCGGACTAAAATAAATGGCGGGAAATCAAAAATAGAATGTTTAAGAAATTGTAGAACTTTGTTAAGGATCAAGACATTGATCACAGTAGTCAATTTAGACTTTTTAAGAAGACCTGCTTCATAATTTAGGAAAGACACCTTATCTTCAGCGCTGTAAAAATGTTGCATTCTCCAACACATAAGGCCATTTCACCTACGCCAGATCGCATGATCAGGTGGAGGCAATTACTCCTGGTGATAGCGCTGATTTTCTCATTTACTCATAGTCAGGCAAGTCACCTGGTGGGTGGAAGCATGTCGTACGAATATGTTGGCCGGTCAGGTTCTGAGTTCGTGTATCGTATTCATCTTGATATGTACCGGGATTGCTTTAATTCGACTACTCCGTTTGATCCTGTACTCAGTGTAGGAATCTATCTTAATAACGGATCCAGAAATCTGTTTCGCGTTAAGTCAATGTCACTCAAATCGGAAAAATCTGTTGATCCTCCAGCGGGAGGCAGCAACTGCGCTTTTCAACCTGACGTTTGTTTACGCCAGGGTATTTACACCGATACCATCATTCTTCCGGCCTCTGCCCTAGGCTACCATCTGAGCCACGTCCGCTGTTGCCGGAACGATCTCACCAATCTTCCGCAAATGGGGCAGACTTACTATAGTTTCATTCCACCTACCACGCTGCAAAACAGTTCCCCTGTTTTCACAGGAATACCGGCTCCTTTTATCTGCATAAATGATGAGATCGCACTGGGAAATCAGGCTACGGATCCGGATGGAGATTCACTCGTATATGAAATATCCTGGCCTCTGGATGGCGGTACCGCACTTGATCCGGCTCCTTCTCCTTCAGATATTCTGCCATCCCCTTTACCTAAGGTATCATACAATCCCGGTTATAGCCTTAGTAATCCTCTCGGAGTTTCCGGATCATCATCCATTGATCCTGTTACGGGAATAACGACCGTGAGGGTGCCTACCCAGGGCTTGTATGCTCTGGCAATAGAGGTAAAAGAATACCGTGATGGTGAGTATCTCGGTTCTACGATACGCGATGTCCAGATTATTGCGATCACCTGCCCGCCTAATCCCACACCGAAATTAATTGCAGAAACAGGATCCCCTGTTACCAATTACACCATTCAGGCAGGCGAACTCCTGGAATTCGATATTACTGTTTCAGATACTGATAGCGTAGTCATAAACTATAGCGGGTCTATTTTCGAGATTGGGGAAATACCGCCTCCTCTCGCAACACTAAACAACCTGAGGGGTAAAGACACTCTTTCCAGCCGCTTCCGATGGCAAACCAACTGCAGCCATGGCCGAAGTGCTCCCTATTTCTTTTCGGCTCAGGCCACAGATAAAGGCTGCCCGTCAAAAACGCTGAATATTAGATACACCATTACAGTAGAACAATATTATCCGCCCAATCAGATCGAAGGGCCTGATAGTATCTGTGAATTTAAAAAAAATGCCCGCTATGAAATTCCCAAAGACGGAGCTAAATATGAATGGTACGTTACAGGCGGCACTATTACGTCCGGAAATACTTCTGAAGCAATCAATGTCAACTGGAACGGAAGCGGGCAAGGTGAAGTGCGGCTCATAATCACCGGCCCCAAGAATTGTTCAATAGATACCCTTTTCAAGAAGGTAAAGATCATCCCGGTTCCTGTAGCAGATGCAGGAACTGATCTCTCTTTTTGCTCAGGTGATACCATTCTAATTGGTCCTGCCTCCCCGGATCCTTCACTTTCTTATCAATGGCTTACCACTGCAGGTTTATCTCAGGCAGACATTTCCAACCCACAACTCACACTGCTTAATTCCACACAAAATCCGGCTGTCAGAAAATATGTGCTCCGGACTTATAATATACTGTGCGAATCTCTTGACACTATCAATATAACTATTTTCCCAAGACCGCAGGGTAAAGCAATTACCGGCAACAGCAAGCCTTGCTTTGATGGAAGCTATCCATATTCAATCAGCCACACTCCGGGTTCAACCTATAAATGGGGTGCTAAGGGCGGTACCATTGAAAACGGGCAGGGAACCGGCAACGTCACCATAAATTGGAATTCAGAAGGTACCGGTGAAATTGAGGTAGTGGAAACCAATGTGCATGGCTGCGCGGGTGAAACAGTACGCTTTGCAGTTGATATTCAAAAAATAATCATTGATACAGTCTTTGGAACCAGAACGGTTTGTCCTAATTCTCGAATGATCAGATATTGGGTGGATGATACAAGAAATTCTACCTACTCCTGGTTTGTTGATCGGGGCATTCAGACAGGCGGAGGCAATAGTCCTGACATCCGCATAAATTGGGGGGATTCCGGATTCGGCACTATCAAAGTGCTGGAAACCACTAGCCTCGGTTGCGTGAGTGATACCCTGAATGTTCCTATCGTGATTAGCTACAGGTTACAAACCGGGCCGATCATGGGTGATTCCCTCCTTTGTGAATTGACTCAATCAGAACCCTATTTTGTATCTCCCACAAACGGCAGCAATTATACCTGGAATGTCAGTGGAGGTTCTTTTGTATCACCTAATGGACTAAACCATATAAATATAGACTGGGGCACCTTCGGTAATGCGCTTTTATCCGTGCAGGAAACAAGTTACGATTCGGTAAATGGCCTTCCATGCATAGGCGATCCGGTTCAGAAAAATGTAGCACTGAAACCGAATCCTCTAACTTCAGGCATAAGCGGTGAGGTAGCATTATGTGAGGGTCAGGATTTGTCTTATCACGTTTCTGGCTTTGATAGCTCAACCTTCCATTGGACGATAAAGGATCACGTAGCTTTTTCAGGAGATGGTAATGACACCATCACTGCCTCATGGAATAGTGATGGAGATTATACTATCACTTGTATTGAAAAAAGCTTTTACGGATGCGAAGGTCCATTAAAACAATTGGTGATAAAGGTGCATCCTGTTCCGGAAATTACGGAGATCTTGGGTGAGGATACTGTTTGCGTTGAAAACAATCAAGGCCTGGCTTACCGGGTGGAAGGAATGCCTGCGTCCACTTATACCTGGTGGGTACAGAATGGTACTATAACTTCCAGAGACAGTTCGGCAGAAGTAATCATTGACTGGAACGAACATGGTCCGGGATTACTGGAAGTATCAGAAACTTCCGATTTTGGCTGCCAGGGCGATACTATTTCATTGCCACTTGTGCTGGATGGCGCCATGCTGAGGATGGAGGTTGTAACAACATTAGAGGATAATGAACGCGACATCGAAATTAAATGGGAAATTAATAATGATGATTACTTTAATAAATCTTACCGGTTAGGCAGATCATTGAATGGCAGCGAAGAACAAAGTATAGGAACGTTCAATAGTATGACCCTGAATTATATTGACACTGATGTACAGACATCCGAAACACCATACTATTACACCGTAAAAACTGAAAATCTCTGCAACAGCACCTTGCTTTCCAGTACCCACAATTCAATTTTGCTGGATGGAGGTAAACAAGATGATGCAGGAATGAATCTTAGCTGGAATGGCTATCATGGCTGGGAACAAGGCGTGGCCCGGTATGAAATACACAGAAAACTAAATGAGGAGACATCGTACAAACTTTACCGGCAAAACGTACAGGATACGGTTCGGCAACTGGATGTGGGACTTGATGGCTATACCCAATGCTACCGAATAAGGGCAATAGAAAATGGAACTGACCAGGAAGCTTCCTGGAGCAACACAATATGCGGGAACTTTGAACCGGTGGTCTACATTCCCACAGCATTCTCACCGGATGGGGATTTTATCAACGACACTTTTGAGGTAACCTCCAGCAACCACAAGTATATCTCAATGAAGATATACAATCGCTGGGGTGAGGAGGTTTTTAATGAAGTTGGACTAAATCCTGCCTGGGATGGCTTTCATAAAGATAAGCTTGCAGCCGAAGACGTGTACATCTATTCCATTGAGGTGGAAAATAACCGCGACCGCTTCAATTACAGCGGCACGCTCACACTCATCCGGTAAAGAATACTCCGCCTGATCCGTTCCTGTAAACTCCGCCCTTTATGGCATAGCATCAGGATAAGCGAAGACATCTCCATATTTTCGCCCCTTCAAATTTTATGACAAATGATTATTGCAAACCATGTAACCCGCAGCTATGGAGACCTGAAAGTACTCAAGGATGTGTCTCTAAAAGTAGAAGCTGGCGAAGTTGTGAGTATAGTAGGACCTTCAGGCGCAGGGAAAAGCACATTGCTTCATATTATCGGCACCATAGACCAGCCTGACAGCGGAGATGTAACCATCAATAATGTTTTGCTCAATAATCTTCCATCTAGGAAAATAGCCGCTTTCAGGAATAACCATATCGGGTTTATCTTTCAGTTTCATCATCTGCTACCGGAATTTACAGCGCTGGAGAATGTCTGCATTCCCGCCTTTATTGCCGGGCAGGACAAAAACGAGGCGTCTGGCCGCGCCCGTGAATTGCTGGGACTGCTGGGACTGTCTCAGCGGGAAAAACATAAGCCGGGTCAACTCTCAGGCGGAGAGCAACAACGAGTGGCCGTGGCAAGGGCTCTTATGAATAATCCCGCAGTAGTACTCGCGGATGAGCCTTCAGGAAACCTGGACACCAACTCTGCGAATGATCTGCACAAGCTTTTCTTTCAGCTTCGGAAACAATTCAACCAGACCTTTATCATTGTGACCCACAATCTGGGCCTGGCAGAAATGGCAGATCGCCAATTGACAATGGTGGACGGATACCTTGCCTGATGAAAATTATAGCCATCATTCCGGCACGCTTTGGCTCTTCGCGATTCCCAGGAAAGCCCCTGGCACTCCTAAGCGGAAAGCCCGTCATCCAATGGGTTTATGAAGCCGCAAAGAGATCAGCTTCTTTAAACGCGGTTGTTGTAGCCACAGATCATGCTGATATTTATGCGCAGGTCAGGCAGTTCGGTGGCGAAGCAGTTCTCACAGGTACGCATCATCTTTCAGGAACTGATCGCTGTGCGGAAGCTCTCCTTAAATCAGGTAAGCAATTCGATGCCGTCATCAACATCCAGGGAGATGAGCCATTTATAGATCCGGAACAAATTGACCTTCTTGCTTCCCTGCTAAAGAATCCACTTGTTAAGATCGCAACCTTGATCCAGCCCTTAAAAGATCCCAAATTGCTTTCTGATCCCAACATCGTGAAAGTAGTGATAAATGCGAAGAACGAGGCGCTGTATTTCAGCCGGACTCCTATTCCTTTTGTGCGTGGCCAGGCACATGCCGCCTGGATGGAAAAAGTTCAATACTTCAGGCATTTGGGCATTTACGGCTTCCGCTCCCATATACTGCAGCAGATCGTTAATTTGCCGCCCTCCAAACTAGAGGAAGCCGAAGCTCTCGAACAACTCCGCTGGCTGGAACATGGCTATTCCATCCACACCGCCATGACTTCTCAAGATTCTCTGGCCATTGATACGCCTGAAGATTTGGCAAAGGCCGAAGATTTTTTGAGACAAAACACCTCAGGTTCGTAATTTTGCGACCCGTGGGCACGGGAATTCCTCTTTCCTTCCAGTTTTTTATCCAAAAATTTTTGAATTACACCTGTTATCAAAAAACCGGTTGCGGGGAAATATTATTTTTAATCAGCAACTGAGATTTTAACCGATTCAATGGCAAATACCAAATATATATTCGTTACGGGCGGAGTTACGTCATCCCTGGGTAAGGGCATTCTTGCAGCCTCTTTGGCAAAACTACTCCAGGCAAGAGGGTACTCTGTTACCATTCAAAAATTTGATCCATACATAAATGTGGATCCGGGTACAATGAACCCTTATGAACATGGCGAATGCTATGTGACGACCGATGGTGCGGAAACCGATCTGGATCTGGGACATTATGAGCGTTTCCTGAATATCGAGACTTCGCAGGCCAACAACGTAACCACAGGCCGCATATATTCTACGGTAATTCAAAAAGAAAGAAACGGAGATTACCTGGGAAAAACAGTGCAGGTCATACCCCACATTACCGATGAGATCAAATTCCGCTATCAGCAATTAGGCAAAAGCGGTGAGTATGACATTATCATTACAGAAATTGGTGGCACGGTGGGCGACATTGAATCATTGCCTTATATTGAATCTATTCGTCAGATGATCTGGGAAACAGGGCACAGCGACTGCCTAGTGGTTCACCTTACCTTAGTCCCTTACCTCCGGGCTGCAGAGGAACTGAAAACGAAACCTACTCAACATTCTGTAAAGGCTATGCTCGAAATAGGGGTTCAGCCTGACATTCTCGTTTGCCGTACTGAGATACCACTAAATAAGGATCTTAGAAATAAAATAGCCCTGTTCTGCAACGTGAAGAAAAATTCCGTCATCGAAGCCATTGATGTTAAAACAATATATGACGTGCCCTTACAGATGATCAAGGAAAACCTCGACAAAGTCGTGCTCTCCAAACTGAAACTTCCCTTAAAGAATGAACCTACGCTGGAGAAATGGAAAAATTTCCTTCAGCGGCTTAAGAATCCGACCTATGAGGTGAATCTTGCCCTGATTGGAAAATACACGGAACTTCCGGATGCCTACAAATCCATCCATGAAGCGCTGGTACATGCCGGTGCTGAAAATGAATGTAAAATCAACCTCCACTACATTTCATCCGAATTTATAAACGAAGAAAGCCTGGAACGGAAAATTAGCGAGATGGATGGCGTGCTCGTAGCGCCTGGATTTGGTGAGCGTGGCATAGAAGGTAAAATTATCGCTATAAAATTTGTACGCGAAAAAGGCATTCCTTTCTTCGGCATTTGCCTGGGAATGCAATGTGCCGTTATTGAATTTGCTCAGAACGTCCTAGGCATGGCTGGCGCACATTCCACGGAAATAAGTCCAGACACAAAATACCCCGTGATTGCACTTATGGATGAGCAGAAAAAGGTCACCGCAAAGGGTGGTACTATGCGGCTTGGCAGCTATCCCTGTCGAATTCGCAAGCCATCCAAAGTATTCAATGTATATGGCCGCCAAACGGTGACCGAGCGCCATCGCCACCGGTTTGAATTCAACAATAAGTTCCTTGAGAAATTTGAGAAGGCCGGCATGCTGGCTACAGGCATCAATCCTGATTCAGCTCTTGTGGAGATCATAGAATTGAAAAACCATCCGTGGTTCATCGGAACACAATTTCATCCGGAATATCAAAGCACGGTGGCTGAACCCCATCCGCTCTTTGTAAAATTTGTGGACGCTGCTAAAACCCAGAAGCTCAAAATGGAGAAGGAATTGGCAGCGGCAGGATAACATTCCTGCCCGTCTCACCTATTTCTTAATCAAACGCATAACCCACGCTCAAACCGGGTCTCAGCGATACTTTACCAAGTACAGAGGTATACATAGAGTAGCAACTTATCCGAAGGAATATTCCCCGCTCAAGGGCCTGGTGACGATAAGCCAGCCCGGCTGAAGGAAAGAGTACATGGTCAGGCTGTGTGCTGAAGGTCATCCCAACATTTGCTTCAAGGAAATTCTTTTTCTTTCCATACATCGCATTGAACGACACCGGAAACCATGCCGGAGTCCCGATACCACAGTTGAGGCCGCTCCCTGGATTTTCACCTGATGCGGAGCGCACCAATAGAATCTCCATCAGGCTTACTCCTGCCCTGCCTGAAAAATGCACATTGCCGCTCCTAAAAAAAATCCGTTCATAGTTGATTGACTCAAAGTGGCTGATTCCAAGAAACTCTGCATACACCACATTCCTGGACCTTTGGAGCCTGGGTTCGCTCTCACTGGAAGAAATCCCCGTTGACTCAGAATATTGTTCAACAATGGCCGTGTCATATAGCGATATTTCCTGGGCCAAAACAGGAGAGCCAGAGACAAACCACAAGCTGAACAGTATGCTTAAGAGTGGTTTTATTTGATTCAATAGTAAAGGGCAGCCTGGCATTTTAGATTCCATAATATTGAGGTGTTATGACATTATCGCTATACGAAGAATTATTATACTCCGATTTATAGATGCCTTTAATTCCCACATCTGCAAATACTACTGTTCTCACAACTTTTGAAATGGTTGAGTGACCCCACTTCTGCATTGATCCTACATGACTTTTGGGAAATCCCCAATACCCTTCAATCGAGCATATATTCCATTCCAGTCCCAGAAAATCCGCAGGTGTTTCTTTTAAATATGTACTCCATGTACCCTGAAAATAGTAAGGTGTTTCCTTGTAATGAACTACTGTAACCCCCGTGGAAGAATAGAAAAAGCTAAATCGAATCGCCCAGGAATGCGTTTTAAGGATTCCTGCGTTAAGCGTAGTTTTCACTGTCGACATCTTGACATTATATTCATAATCGGCTACATCATCACAGGAAATGAGCCCTGGATCAGCCGGGCGGGTAATCAGATATCTCTTGATCGGGAAAGCTTTAACCTCTTGATTGTCGACATAAGAATAAGTGGTATCCCTCGTAAAAAGGTAAACCGTATCTGCAATCCCCATAAAACCTTCAGGCGTTAGGATCGCGGCCAGCCAATGATCCTCTACAGGTTGAGGTGCCATTTCTGTAAGAGGAGCCAAAAGCGTATCACCTAAATCCTCAGGAATGGGATTGTAAAAGGCTCTCATGGAATGGAAGTTCATAGATTCTTCCCATAGGTGAAGATCTTTGCTTTCATAGCTAAATAGTACTTTCATAGTACTGTCGAAACTTGCCTGATCTGCAAAAACCAACATATTGTAGTCAGAGGAAATCCTGACCGGAGCTGCCGGTCCTGAAGGGGTTAACATCGCCTCTTTCTGGCACTGGATCATGAGTAGCGCCAAGCATGCAAGTCCAAGTATTTTTAGCTTCATATTCATTCTATTAAGTTTTGTTGGTTGGAATTATTGATTTAGTAACTCTGACAAAACTACCTGATGAATATGTGCAGCTTTTTTATTACTGTTTCTCTTGCTTACACTTGTAAGACATCACTATTTTTTTATTAGAATATTTGTTCAATTGCCCTGCCCGGTCGGCTCATTTCAAGGCTCCATATCCTCCTTCGCACCCCTTTTCCTGCGGAATACGCCCTTTCTAAGAAATTTCTCTTGGTCAGACACAGGTAGTGATCGGGATGTAAGAAAACACATCCACAACGGTTGAAATAAAATTTTAGCAGGAGTTATTCCAAATGGCCTGTGCTTGAAACACAATTCGAAGCCTGAACAAATATCCTATTATCCGGATCTTATTTAGATGATCAGTGCTAAATATAAGAATTGACCGGGGCCTTGTAAGATTTAGAATACCTTAGCCAAATTACGGCAAGCTGGTGAGGCCATCTTCTTCCTCGGCCACCCTCAAAGTATTTATGATAATTTCGCAACAAGCTTCAAGCTGTGGCTGAGTTATAATCAAAGGAGGGGCAAAGCGGATAATATTGCCATGTGTCTGCTTTGCCAGAAGTCCATTTTCCTTCAGCATTTTGCAAATATCATAGGCGCTGGCCTCAATCTTGGAATTGTCAATTTCAATGGCACTGAACAAGCCTTTCCCGCGTACATCACTCAGGTAAGGAATACCTGCATCCCGGATCCTCATCCTGAAATATTCCCCCATTGTCGCCACCTTTTCCAGGAGTCCTGTTTCTGTAATGATCTGCACAGCCTCAATAACGATGCGAGCGCCAAGGGGATTGCCACCATAGGTAGAACCATGTTCACCCGGCTTAATATTCATCATTATATAATCATCACAGAGTACTGCACTTACCGGCATCATCCCTCCGGATAGCGCCTTGCCGAGCAATATCACATCGGGCCTTACGTCCTCATGTTCGCAGGCAAGCATTTTACCCGTTCTCCCCAACCCGGTCTGAATTTCATCTGCCAGGAGCAGTACATTGTATTGGTCACATAGCTCCCGGATTGTCTTCAAATATCCGGGATCAGGGATCTGCACACCGGCTTCGCCCTGGATCGGTTCCACCAGAAATGCGCAAACTGCCTCATCCTGAAATGCCCGCTCCAAAACTTCGGTATCATTAAATCGCACAACTTCAAATCCCGGCATAAACGGTCCGAAATGCTTCTTGCTGGAAGGATCCGTTGAAAAGCTGATCACACCCGTGGTACGGCCATGAAAGTTGTTTTCGGCCACCACAATTTTCGCCTTGTTTTCCTCAATACCTTTTGTGTCGTAGGCCCAGCGCCTGGCCAGCTTAATGCTCGTTTCCACTGCTTCTGCACCGGAGTTCATCAGGAGGACTTTATCATAGCCAAAAGTTTCAGCGAGGAATTTTTCTGCCCGGCCCAGCATATCATTATAGAACGCGCGCGAGGTGAGCGTCAGCGTCCCTATCTGTTCGCGCATCGCTTTTACAAGGCGCGGATGGCAGTGACCCTGGTTAAGTGAACTATAGGCCGCAAGAAAATCGAAATACCGGCTTCCTTCCACATCCCATACAAAAACACCCTCTCCGCGCGAAAGCACCACAGGCAGCGGTTTATAATTGTGCGCGCCAAACTGCGCTTCCATTTCTATCAATTCATCACTGCTGTATCGCTTGTCCATTACTTCAGGTGTCATCATAATCAATAATTTTTCAAAATTCAAAAATAGAGGTTGGGAGATAATGTCGTTTATTTAGGCTGCTAGCCCGTGACGAGACGTCTGCAATTACATGCCGGATAGCAAATGAACCTTTATAAGACCGCCAAGGCAGTTCATAAACCGGAGGTTTGAGTGCCACTCAATAGTAACCCTACCCGAACTGGCGGCTCACTTCCTCAATAAAAGTGAGAATCTCTTCAGCTCCCTCTTTCTTTCCGGCCGATGTGAGGAATACAGGCGGAAGCTCCTCCCAGTTTTCAAGAATCCGTTCCTTGAATGTTGCAACGTGCTTATTAATGATGTTACGTTTCTCCTTATCCGTTTTCGTAAATACTATCGCAAAAGCCACTCCCTTTTCCCCAAGCCATTCCAGGAACTCCAGGTCAATTTTTTGGAGAGGAATGCTTGAATCTACCAGCACAAAGACGCAACCCAGATTTTCCCGGTAGAGCACATAGTCCCGGATAAAGACCTGCCACTCTTCACGCATTTTCTTCGAGATTTTAGCATAGCCGTAGCCAGGCAGATCCACCAGATACCAATTTTCATTTACCAGGAAATGATTTATCGTTTGGGTCTTACCCGGGTGGGATGATGTTTTTGCGAGTTTCTTGCGCCCTACCAGCATATTTATGAGCGAAGACTTTCCCACATTGCTGCGCCCCACAAATGCATACTCAGGTTTGTCAGGGGCCGGACAGCCCTGGTAACTGGTGCTGCTGATAACGAACGTAGCTGAGGAAATTTTCATAAGAAGTGCTTAACGGAATATGCAGCAAAGCTAAGCGGTTTATTAGCGTTAATTTTGGCGGACCATCCCTGCTGGCATTCCTTTTATTCAAAAAATCAATTGATGATAAATGGCAACTGTAGTTCCTGATAAAGCCTCGAAAGAAAAAAAGAAGCAACAGGTGGAACAGATGTTCGACAATATTTCTCCTTATTACGACTTTCTGAACCACCTTCTTTCTTTTGGCATTGACATCATTTGGCGAAATAAAGCCATTGCCCATCTAAAACAGGATCAACCGCAGATATTGCTGGACGTGGCCACCGGAACTGCGGATTTCGCGATACAGGCAATGAAGCTGAAACCCCGCAAAATCATTGGCGTGGACATCTCAGCCGGAATGCTGGAGAAAGGAATCATTAAGATCCGCAAAAAGGGGCTGCAGGACAGGATCAATCTGCAACAGGCCGATTCCGAAGACCTGCCTTTTGCTGACGGTCACTTCGATGCGGCTATGGTTGCCTTTGGTGTGCGAAACTTTGAAAATCTGGACAAGGGCCTTAGCGAAATTCACCGCGTATTAAAACCCGGTGGAAAGCTGGCAGTACTGGAATTTTCGCAGCCCCCTAAGTTTCCTGTCAGGCAATTGTACAAGTTATATTTCATGCACGTATTGCCCGCAGTGGGTAGGCTGGTTTCAAAAAATTCACGCGCGTATGATTATCTGCCTGAATCTGTTTATGCCTTTCCATCTGGTAAAGATTTTGAAAATAGGCTGGAGCTTGCAGGCTTCGTTTCACCCCGCACGCAAAGGCTTACGTTTGGTATCGCGTCCGTTTATACCGGTATCAAAAAGTAAAAATTCACGTTTATGTATTTCCGGCATTTGTTTTCATTTTATAAAAAATTCAGGCAACCTATAGAAATATTTTATTTTGCAACCTTTTAATTCTGAATATCAACGGAATTGAACATTGGGTACTTACGACACTTTAGTATGCTAATTTCCATTTTAAACGCTTTGCCTGTAATTATCTGCCGCATTCTCTTTCTGGTATTGCTCCTATTGCTGCTCTTCTCGAATGGCAAATTGGTAGCACAAAATATGAACACCCCGTTTTACGATCTGAAACCGGTCCATTTTGGCGTTTTCTTCGGGACGGATGCTGCGCACTTCAGGTACGAACTGAGTGAGGATTTCTATGCCACCGACAGCGTTCAACGCATCAACATGGTGCGATACCCCGGCATCCAGTTCGGAGCAATCAGCAACTTCCGCCTCGGGGAGCATTTTGACCTTCGCTTTACACCAACCCTGATCCTTGCCCAGCGCGGAATAGAATACACCCTGAACGACACCACGCCCCGCAGCCTCAAGGAAATCGAATCAGTAATGGTGGAGGCTCCGCTGAGCATCAAATTTAAATCTACCCGCCACCGGAATATCCGCTACTATATATTAGCAGGCGTGAAGTATGGATATGATATTTCTTCGGATGCCGGCAGCGCCCGAAACATAAACAAGCCGGAAATTTATGTGTATCCTCATAATTATTATTATGAATACGGTTTCGGGCTCGATCTGTATTTCCCTTATTTCAAATTTTCTCCGGAATTAAAACTCAGCCGCGGACTGGTGAACGTGCTGGAACCTGACCGCTCCATTATCAGCCGTTCTTTCGATAAGCTCTTTTCGCAATTCTGGTTTATTTCCCTTCTTTTTGAATAATCTCCACTTCCTGCTTATCCTCTTTCACCTTCTCCGCCTGGCCGGTTTTCACATTATAGGTCCAGGCCAGGTTGTAAAGATCTAATCGCCTGTCCTGCAGGTTCCGCACACTTCCTTTCGTATTCAGTTCCTTCAGCAAGTCCAAGTCAATATCAGCGATCAGCGTCATCTCCGTGTTAGGTGTAGCCTCCGCGATAGTAGCATCGTGCGGAAACGCAAAATCTGATGGCGAAAAAACTGCCGCCTGCGAATACTGGATGTCCATGTTTTCCACGCGTGGCAGGTTGCCAACGCTGCCGGTAATTACCACGTAACATTCATTTTCAATGGCCCTGGCCTGTGCGCATCTTCTCACCCGCAGGTAGGCATTCTTGGTATCGGTCCAATAGGGCACAAACAATATCTTCATTCCCTGGTCGCTGAGAATGCGCGATAACTCAGGAAATTCCACATCGTAGCATATCAATATTCCTATCTTTCCGGCATCGGTATCAAAAGCCACCAGCTTATCGCCACCCTGAAGTCCCCAGTAGTTTTTCTCATCAGGCGTTACGTGGAGTTTGTATTGGGCATCCCAGGTTCCGTCACGCCTCAGCAGGTAAGAAACATTGCGAAGCTTATGATCCTCATATTCAGGCATGCTTCCGGCAATTATGTTGGTATTATAAGAAATAGCCAGATCGAGCAGCCGCTCCCGAAGCCTTTCAGAATAATCGGCCAGCGAACGGATGGCATCAGCCGGTGAAGCCTCATTATACTGGGCCATGAGCGGCCCGGCAAAAAATTCAGGAAACACCACAAAGTCAGCATTGTAGCTGCCCATTGTGTCAATAAAAAATTCAATCTGCTGCATCAGGTCCTCAAAATCACGAACCCTCCGCATTTGCCACTGCACCACGCCAATGCGCACCACAGTTTTTTTGGCCCCGATAAGTTTCTCCTTTTCTTCGTAATAAATGTTGATCCATTCCAGTAGCGTTGCAAAGGACTTGGAAGCTTTATCTTTCTTATTATAATTAGTAAGAATTCGCCTCACATGGAAATCATTGCTGATCTGAAATGTCAGGATCGGATCGTAGATCTCTTTATTCTTTACCCGCTCAATATATTCCCGTGGTGTCAGGTCTTTTGAATATTTCAGGTAGCCGGGAATTCTCCCTCCGGCAATGATGGCGCGGAGATTCAGCTTTTCACAAATCTCTTTCCGGGCATCATAGAGCCTCCTTCCCAGCCGCATTCCCTGGTACTCAGGATGCACAAAAACATCCACCCCGTACAGCGTATCGCCATCAGGATCGTGCGTGGAAAAGGAGCCGTTCCCGATGATCTCTTCGTAGGTATGCTTGTCCCCGAAATCGCTGTAAAGCACAATAAGGCTCAGCGCTGCAGCCACAACGGTTCCTTTGTCCTCAATGCAGATCTGGCCCTCCGGGAATTTCTTCAGTTGAGAAAGATATTCCTTCCTTGTCCATGAGCCGCCAATGTTAGAATACACCTGGTCCATGATCAGTTTAATATCATCAAAATCCTTGACCTCAAGCGTACGCAATACCAGCCGGTGCTCAAATCCATTATTTATAGTTTCAACATCTTTATCAGCCATCTTTCCTTAAATTTAAAATTCAATTAATAAAGCACACGGGTGCAGGCAATGTTCATAATTCAATTGTAATGAAAACCGGTGGTTCACTTTTTTCAAATACAGCCTCTGGCAATAGCCCCCGCAAAGATAGCAGCATAATGAATGGCTCCTTTCATTTTTTAAAAAACGCTTAGCCTAACCTTCCTGAGCATTTTATGAAAATATCAAAACGGAAATATTAGTTTTTAATTAAAAATTGAATAACATAATTATATTTAAAATTTCCGTTTAAGTGAAAAATTTAAATCCGGCAAACAAGGCTTTGCAATACCTCCGGAGTAATTCCCTGCTTAAAACCAAAGCAAATCATTGATGTTACTGTGAAAGCTTCACGGATGGCCCTCTTACATCCATAGCAGTCCAAATGAGGTTCTAATGACTTTAGCTGTTCTCCTGGCATTTATTGTCGCCATATTTATTCCCGTCATCACCCGGCTTTTCAGGCAAAAAACCGGGTATATCCTGGCCTTGCTGCCGCTGGGAATATTCGTATGGTTTTTACAGCAAAATCTTGAAAGATCCGGACAAACCCCGCTGCGGGAAGCCATAAGCTGGAACGAATACTTTAACCTGGAACTGGCATTTTATTTAGATGGCCTGAGCCTCCTCTTTGCCATGATTATCAGCGGCATAGGAGTTCTTATTTTCGCTTATGCCGCCCATACTATGCGCGATCACCGGTATTACATCCGGTTTTTCATCTTCCTCACTGCATTTCTGGGTTCCATGCTTGGATTGGTGCTGGCGGATAATGTGCTCACCCTGGTGGTATTTTGGGAATTAACGAGCATAACGTCTTTCCTGCTCATAGGATTTGACCATGAAAAGGAAAGTGCCCGGAAGGCTGCTCTCCAGGGTTTGCTGGTGACGGCTCTGGGCGGCCTCGCATTGCTGGCGGGCCTGGTACTGCTTGGAGGAGAAACCGGAACCTACACCATTTCCGAACTCCTGCAATGGGAGGGCGATTTGACGGCTTCTCCGGTTTATGCGGCCATTGTGATATGCGTGTTGCTGGGAGCGTTCACCAAATCTGCACAGATACCATTTCATTTCTGGCTACCGAATGCGATGGCCGCGCCCACGGCTGTGAGCGCCTTTCTGCATTCAGCCACAATGGTAAAAGCCGGAATTTTTCTCATCGCCCGCTTCTCGCAAATTCTGGAAGGCGATCCTTTGTGGAACGGAACGATCACCGTTTTTGGAGCGCTTACCATGCTCACGGGAGCGGCAATGGCCATTGGCGCTACGGACCTTAAACAGATCCTGGCATATTCTACCATCAGTGCATTAGGCATCATGACGCTCTCTTTGGGAATAGGCTCGGAGGCCGCGATTGCTGCGGCCCTGGTGTACGTTATTGCACATGCTTTTTATAAGTCTGCACTTTTCATGATTGCCGGTATCATTGAAATCAAAACCGGTTCGCGCGAGCTACAGGATCAGCCGGAAGGTCTTTTCAGGAATATGCCGGTATCCTTCGCAGTGGCAGCCGCAGCCGCACTTTCGCTGGCCGGGATCATTCCGATGTTCGGGTTCATTGCCAAGGAAATGCTTATTGAATCAGTGCTTTTAGCCCGGCAGTACTCAATGCTTTTGGTGGCGGCAGTGGTCATTACCGGAGCCCTTTTCACGGTTATCGCACTCATCCTCACGCATCGCACTTTTTTCAGTAAAAATAAAAAGGGTAGTAACGAGGCAATAAAAGAAATCACTCCCTGGCTTTTCCTTCCCGCCCTTTTACCTGCCCTTGCCGGGTTGGTGGTAGGAGTTTTTCCCGGTTCGGTGCAAACGCTGGTCACGCAAGCTGCCTCGTCCATTTCTCCCGGAGTTGACCCGCTGAACATTTCCCTATGGCATGGATGGAACCAGGCGTTATTGCTTAGCATTATTTCTCTTGCAACCGGCTTTATTATTTATTTAATTTACCATAAATCCCAAAAATGGGGCGAAGAGCGATCCTTTAAATATCCGCGTTTTACGCCTTCATCAATTTATAATTATTCGCTGGTGGTACTGAAAGAAGTGGCCGCATGGCAAACCCGGATTTTGCAACGGGAACATCTCCGATATTATATAATGGTGTGCTTTATCACCTTTATAGTTGCTATGGCCTACACTTTCTTTTCACGGGCGGAGCTCAGGGTTAATATTTCGGATACCAACCTCTACGTTTTTGAAGTTGTGCTGGGAGTAGTCATGATCCTGGCGCTGATATTTATTCTTGCCATAACGCACAGGATTGGCTCGCTGCTCTCTCTGGGCATTGTGGGGATTATCGTCTCCATTATTTTTCTGGAATATGGAGCCCCGGACCTCGCCATTACCTGGATTTTAATTGATGCGCTTACCATTACGGTTTTTGTTCTGATCCTGCACCGGATGCCGAAACGTGAAGTACGGAAATCCCGAATATCTATAGCGCGTGATACCGCAATATCAGTGGCTGCCGGTGCCATGATCACCGCCATTCTTTTTTCCCTCACGAATGATCCGCTCCATTCAAAACTGAAGGAATTCTATGCAGCCAATAGCCTGACAGAGGCGCACGGAAGAAATATTGTGAACGTGATCCTGGTAGATTTCCGGGCACTTGATACGTTTGGTGAGATCACCGTCCTGGCTATTTCTGCCCTCGGTGTTTACACGCTTATCAGGCTTTCAATGAACAGAAAAAAAGAAAAGGCATGAACTCCCTCATTCTCTCTGTGAGCGCAAAACTTATTGTTCCTGTCATGCTGCTGTTTTCCGTGTATCTGCTTGCAAGAGGCCACCATCTGCCAGGTGGCGGGTTTGCAGGAGGGCTGATGGGCGGAGCAGCGCTGGTGCTATACGCTTTTGCCACGAACGTAAAGCGGGTATTGAGGCGAATCCGCTTCAGCCCCGTCACCATTATCAGTGCAGGACTCCTGATAGCATTTGCCAGCGGGCTTCCGGCTATTTTCCAGGGCCAGCCTTTCCTTACCGGGCTTTGGCTCAACTGGGAAGTGCCTTTCCTTCCCGTCCCCGGCACTCCATTGTTTTTTGATATGGGTGTTTATTTGTGTGTGATCGGGACTGTTTTGTTAATAATCTTTCCAAACATTCAAAGTGATTAAAAATGGAAGTCTGGTTATCCATATTAGTGGGAATATTATTTACAGCCGGTGTTTATTTATTGCTGCATCGCGATTTCGTTAAGCTAATCATTGGGATCGTAATTATCAGTAATGCCACGGCTCTGTTCATTTTTGCTGCCGGAAGAATTGTCCGCGAGGAGGCTCCCATCATTGAAAATGAAGAAGCGCTGCCACAACTCGAAGCCTTTGCAGATCCGGTGCCCCAGGCGCTGATTCTCACCGCGCTGGTAATTAGTTTTGGCATCCAGGCATTTGCTCTCACGCTTTTTAAGAAACTATACGATATGCCCGGAATTGAGGAGATTGACGATTTGAAAAAATAGTTAATTTAATCTATAAATTAAAAATATATAATTTAAATAAAACTGAAATTAAAGCCTTAAACGAATAATGCAGGCAATAATACTCGCCCCAATTCTTCTTCCTTTTCTGACGGCCGTTGGCTGCCTGCTCTTATTTAAAAATAAAGAATGGCAAAAAATAATTTCAATGGCCGGAAGTATTATCCTTTTTGCGGCTTCTGTATATTTATTTTTTATGGTTGAAGAACACCGGATCCTGATTGTGCAGTCAGGCGGCTGGCAGGCGCCTTTTGGTATTTCTGTGGTGGCGGATATATTCTCAGCCATGATGGTGGGCATTACCAGCCTGATGGGATTGATGGTGAACATTTATGCTTTGCAGGATATGGACAAAGCCCGCAACCGTTTCGGGTTTTTTGCCCTTTTTCATTTCCTCCTGATGGGCGTAAACGGAGCTTTCCTGGCCGGAGATATTTTCAACCTGTACGTTTGGTTTGAGGTAATGCTGATCTCTTCTTTTGTATTGCTCACCCTGGGCGGCACGCGTGATCAGCTTGTAGGAGGCGTGAAATATATGCTGCTCAATTTCATTGCTTCCACTTTTTTGCTGGCAGGAACCGGCATGATATACGGCATCACCGGCAGCCTGAATATGGCAGATGTAGCGCTCTTTTTCCGCGAGCATCCTGAAAATCCTTTGATCACTGTTGCTGCCGTGTTCTTCATGATTCCTTTTGCCCTGAAATCCGCGATGTTTCCTGTCTTCTTTTGGCTGCCTTCCTCTTACCATACGCCCCCTATTTCCACTTCGGCCATTTTTGCCGGTTTGCTTACCAAAGTGGGCGTTTATTCGCTGATCAGATTTTTTACTTTAATTTTTGTGAATGACGTAAGTTATACGCATTCCATATTACTGGCCGGTGCAGGATTCACGATGATTACTGGCGTGCTTGGCGCTGTTGCCATGAATCAAATGAGGCGAATCCTGTCTTTCCACATTATCAGCCAGATAGGATATATGGTGATGGGCCTGGCGCTTTTTACCCCGCTGGCGCTGGCCGGAGCCATATTTTATATTATCCATCATATTATCGTAAAAACCAATCTTTTCCTGATATCCGGTGTTGTAGAAAAAATTAAAGGTTCTTCTGAACTTGAATATATCGGAGGGTTGTATAAAAGTTTTCCATTGCTTTCACTTTTGTTTCTCATCCCGGCTCTGTCTCTTGCCGGACTGCCGCCCCTTTCCGGCTTCTGGTCTAAATTTATTCTCATAAAGGCGGGCTTTGAAATTCAGGAATACACCATTGTGGTAGTGGCCATTATCACCGGTTTGCTTACCTTATTTTCCATGACCAAGATCTGGAACTTTGCTTTTTGGAAAAGTGATCCATCAACGCAAAACGACCGGATATTCAGCGAGCCGGTGTTGTTCAAATCTCACTGGCAAATGCTTACACCCATCATTGTTCTGGCACTTTGCACCATTTTTATTGGTTTGTTCTCTGGCCCGTTAATGCACTATTCCACTCTGGCAGCAGAACAATTAATGAACCCTGACGAATATATTAATGCAGTTTTAACGCAGCCAGAATTTCAACCGGATGAATAGTTTCAAAATACTTGTGGCCCACCTCTTAGTGGTGATTATAACCGGCTTTTTTCTTCATGAAGAATTACATTCGGTGATGGCTGGCCTTTGGGAATTTGCAATTTATTGCGGCTTCTTTACATCTCTGTGGCTCACCAGTTTTATTTATAGCAGAAAGTATTTCCGCCAATTTTATTATTTTATTTTATTAATGATATTTTTTATAAAAGAATTATTTATAAGCAATTTAAAAATAGTGTGGTACGTCATTACTCCTGATCTTCAGTTTACACCTGCCGTACTTGCGCTTCCACTCACGGTAAAGTCGGATGTGGAAATTGCGCTGCTGGCCAACCTCATTACACTCACGCCCGGCACACTGACGCTGGAAATAAGTGACGATCATAAATTTCTTTTTTTTCATATTATTAATGTACCCAATAAAGATCCTGAAGAAGCCAAACGACAAATAAAAGAGGGCTTTGAAAAACGAATCCTAAAAATGACAAGATGAACTATTTTGAATTTCTTTTGCTCGTTGCCTTTTTAGCTCTTATCGTGGCATTTCTCATTACAATGATCCGGTTCATGTATGGTAAGCAGTTCGTAGACCGGGTCATCACCTTCGACCTGATGACTGCCAACCTGATTGGCGTGATTGCCATTTATTCAATTTATTCAAATGAACCGCTGCTGCTGGATGTGGCACTGGTGCTGGCGCTGATCGGCTTTTTCGCTATTGTTGCTTTTGCTTATTATATTAAATACCGAAAAAAAGAAGAATGAAAGAGATCCTGGTTTTAGTATTTGTTTATGCAGGCGTGTTCCTCATGTTTGTCGCTTCCCTGGGGCTCTTCCGGCTCCCTGACGTTTATACGCGCATGTCTGCGGTAACGAAGGCGGTTACCTTTAAGGTCGGCCTGATTTTGATAGGGGCGTGTATTTTTTTTAATACGGTGCCTATTATTATTAAGGCGATTCTCATTATTTTATTTTTGCTTCTCACCACCCCGGTTTCATCCCACCTTATGGCCCGAGAAGCTTATCTTCACAAACTCCCGCTATGGAAAAAAACATTGACAGACGAATTTGCCAAATATCTGCGAACAAAGAAAAAGAAATAAGCAGGATTCTAATGATGAATATCCCTGCCTGCTTTTGTTGAATTCTGAGTTTTACCAAAAAGAAAATATGGCTTCAGCAAACTTTACTTCCCTGGGGTGAATACACTTGTATTTAAAATAAAACTTTGGGTTACTTTGAGTCCTGAAGCCTTTGTGTCTAAAGTCCGGATTTTTTTTAAATCTCAGGTCTTGTGTTTTTCAAGCAATTCAAATGCATGGTGCTGATCCGCCTCCATTTGCTCCTTCAGTTCGTCAACTGATTCGAACTTAATTTCATCCCGCATCCGGTAAAGAAAGCGTATACAAATTTCCTTTCCGTAAATGTCATCCGTAAAATTGAAGATATGCACCTCAATGGTGCGGCCTTTCCCTTCAATAGTCGGGTTAAGGCCGGTATTCAGCATTCCGTACCAACTTTCATTTCCAATGATTATTTCGGCTACATACACGCCATCAGCCGGGATCAGCTTATATGGTTCGTTTAATTGGATATTAGCGGTAGGATAACCCAATTGGCGGCCCAGCTTTTCACCGGCTGCCACCGTTCCCTGAAGAAAATAACTATAGCCAAGAAATTCATTTGCCTGCTCAATTTGTCCGGCTTCCAGTGCTTTGCGGATCTTTGTACTGCTCACGTTTACATCATCAATTTGCTGTGCTGATATCTCCTCCAGCGCAAACCCATATTTGGGTGCCAGAGCTGCCAACTGCTCCAGCGAGCCTTCCCTGTTTTTCCCAAAATGATGGTCGTAACCAATCACCAGTGTATGTACACCAATTGCATCCACGAGTATCTGCTGCACAAACTCCAGCGAAGTGGTGCGCGAAAAATCTATAGTAAATTCAATGATAAGCAGGTTTTTCAGTCCAGCCTCACGCAGCAGGCCGGCCCGCTCGTCCAGCGTATTCAGCAATTTCAGCGAATCATCATCCGGGTTGAGCACCATGCGCGGATGCGGCCAGAAAGTCATCAGCATGCTTTCGCCCTGCTCTGCTTCCGCAATCGTGTTGAGCCTGTCGAGGATCTGCCGGTGCCCGATGTGTACGCCATCAAAAGTTCCCACCGTAAGGATGGGGCGTGTGATCCTGGGTAGTTCCTTTAAACCTCTGAATATTTTCATGTAATAAAAATCATAGCGGTGAGGGCTGGCAATTTAGGGCAATAACCGCTAATCTCCCTCCGATTGTTCGTGCATAATGCGCGTCTGTTCGCTCCATGCCTCCAACCGCGGAGCCAGCGCCTCTATGCTCAGCGCCTCGTCCACCGTATGCTCACCAATTGCTGTACGCCTGAGGCTCCCCAGGTAGCCGCCACTTTGCAGGTTGCGGCCCAGGTCCCGCGCCAGCGCCCGGATGTAGGTACCCTTGCTGCACTTCACTTCAAAATGCACCTCCGGCATCTTCACGTCCGTAATGCTGAAATATTCCACATGCACCTCGCGTGGCTGCAATGCTACTGCTTCGCCTTTTCGGGCTCGCTTATAGGCCCGCTGCCCGCCCTGCTGCAATGCCGAGAAATCAGGAGGCTGCTGCATCAAGGTGCCCTCCATTGCTCTTGCCGCAGCAATAATATCTGCCTCTGCAATGTGCGCCACCGGAAACTCGCGGCTCACCTCCGTTTCGCGGTCAAAAGAGGGCGTCTCTGCCCCAAGGATGATGGTGCCGGAATAAACCTTCTCAAGCCCCTGAAAAGTGTGGATCTGCCGCGTCATTTTGCCGGCACAAACAATCAGCAGCCCCGTGGCCAGCGGATCCAGGGTTCCTGCATGGCCTACCTTTTTGAAGGGCACCCGGTATCGAATCTTATTCACCACATCAAACGAAGTCCACCCTTCCGGTTTATCAACGAGCATAACCTCGCCATTGTCTATTTCGAAGATGTAAGTACCGGGCGTTTGGCGTGTCAACATTATTTTCGGATAGTGTTTTCGCGGGCGAAGTTCAGGGTTTGTGCGGAATTGAGGGCGGTAAAACTTTCTTGCTAACACCTTTTTGTTAAAATTAATGCAAATATTTGCGAAATAAAAAAGAATGCTTTGGAATAACTAACCAATAGTTTTAATTATGAAATCTGTAGATGAATACATTAGCAATTTTCCCGGGAATGTGCAGATCTTGCTGAACAGGATCAGATCGATTATTAAAGAAAAAGCTCCGGATAGTATTGAAGGCATCAGCTATGGTATACCTGGCTACAAAACCAATGGAAAACCGCTCGTATATTTTGCGGGTTATAAAAATCATATTGGTTTTTATGCCACGCCATCAGGCCACGAAGCGTTTATTGAAGAACTCTCAAAGTATAAACAAGGAAAAGGTTCCATTCAATTTCCACTTGATAAACCCATTCCTTTTGACCTGATAAGCCGGATGGTAGAAAGAAGGGTAATGGAGAACCTTGCAAAAACTGCAAAGTAGCCGGGCAATCCTATCGTTTTTCATTCCTTTGCCTTTTAATTACGCAATAAAAGATGGCACAAACGTTTATCGCACTGCTCAGGGGCATCAATGTAGGCGGGCACCATAAAGTACCGATGGCGCTTCTCCGCCAGGAAATGGAAAGGCTTGGTTTTGAGAATATAATTACCCTGCTAAACTCCGGTAACGTAATATTCAAGGGAGCCGGGGGCCAGGAGGAAAAGCTCGAGAAAAAGATAGCCGCTCACCTTGAAAAAGCTTTTGGTTTTGCCATACCGGTTTTGGTTCGCAAAGCAGAAGCGATCATTAAACTGGTCAAAGCTGATCCTTTTAAGGAAGTGAAAGTGACCGATGACATTCGCCTCTATGTATCCTTTCTGAAAGAACCTCACGGAGTATCGCTAAATCTTCCCTGGATTGCTGAAGATCAATCCTTCAGCATCATAAACGTGCGGGAAAAAGAAATTTGCAGCGTACTGGATTTGTCTGTCACCAGCACACCTAAAGGAATGGAAGCGCTGGAGAAATTTTATGGAAAAGACATTACAACCCGAAACTGGAAAACAATACTCCGGATTGCAGAAAAAATTTGAGCAATTAAAAAATTAATATAAATATTTAAATATCGAATAACATTTAATGGGATCGTTATATGGTTTTATTTTTAATTAATTGGAAATATTTGAGACCGTCTTTCCCAACTTCATTAATAAAAGCTTATGAGGTGGTTTCACGCAGCTAAAATAAGGTTGGCTTACTTCTATTTACAGTGCTACTAAGGTTTTAAAGATCTAAAGAAATGAAAATAAGGTTATTGTTAGATCCTTGATTTTTTCTTTATAGCAACTTCACAAAACTGAGATGATCCATTCGGCCTTCAGACCTTCAAGGTTTTAAAACCTTGAAGGTCTTATATATAATCGGAACGGGGAAACTCACTTCACCAGCAACAGCGTCCCTTCGCTTTCTGTGTATTTATTGTCGCTACCGAATACGCGCAACTTGTAGAGGTAAACGCCTGCCTGTGCAGGTTTTCCATTGATGCTGCCGTCCCAGCTTTGGTTAAGGTCGCCTGAAGAAAATACCTGCTCCCCCCAGCGGGTGTAGATTTCCATCTTGAAGGAATGGATGCCAATGGCGGTGGCGCTGAACGTGTCGTTGTAGCCGTCACCATTGGGGCTGAAGGCCGTGGGCACCCAGACGGTGGGCTGATAAGGCAGGCACAGGCGGTTGCTAAGGCTGACAAAGTTTCCCTCCTTCTTCACGGCTTTTATGCGGTAACAGGTTTGGTATTGCCCGTTTGTGGGTGTGAAGTCCAGTTTGTAATCTGCAACGGGTTGCGGCATAGAGGCTACGGAATCGAAAGTGCCCTCCGGCTGCTGAATCTCGATTGTGTAGTGGCCAACGCCATTGGGCCATTCTTCATAAGCCGAAAAGCGGATGAGGTTGAACTCATTGCCATGGCTGGTTCCGGAAAGGTGGATGGTGGTGGCCACACGGCCTGCAGAGGATTGTTTGCCGCAACTGTCGCTGGCGGTAATGCGGTAGGTTACCGGCTGCGCTGCCACGGGCGCACCGTGGTCCGTGTAGTCGGTAAATGATGTTTTTGCCAACTCCGTGAAAGTGCCGTCATCCAGCCGGAACACTTGGTAGAGCCGGGCCAGCGGGTGCGGCTGCCATTGCAGCGATACATGCTGGCTGGCTGTAACCGTGGCTACCACCGTATGAATGCTGTCATTTTCAGAGAAGCCATCTGAAACATCCACGGCCACGGAATCTTGCGTGATGCAGCCGGTGGGTGAGAGCAGAATTTGATGCACCCAGAAATCGCCCGGTTCGGGGAAGCTGATCTCCGGATCGGGAATATGAAGGCCGGTGAGGTGGCCGTAGTAGTAGGTATAGTGCGTTACCTGCCCCTGCGATTGATCCGTGACTTGCGCAGTGAAAGGCGCACAGCCCGAAGCAGCACTGAGCGAAAAGCCCGGTTTGGGGGCAGGCAATATCTCTACCACCTGCTTTCTGGTAATGGTATCGCTACAGAAGCCGTTGTTGTAAATCAGGCTCACGGTATAGCTGCCGTTTTCGGTGTAGATGTGGGTGGGATTTTGTTCCGTGCCGGTGGTGCCATCACCGAAGTGCCATAGCCAGCTTTCACCGCGCGTGGTATCCAGGGTATCGGTGGTGGATGCATCCGCAAACCGGAAGCCCAACCACTGGCAGCCGGTAGTATCTTCTGTGGTAAAAGTTGCCTGGGGGCGGGAAATAAACAGCACACTGTCACTGTACCACTGGTTGTAGCCCGCTGGCGTGGTGGCCCGCAGCTTCACGAGGTATTTCCCCGTGCGCGAAAATTGATACGAGGGTGCAAACCCTTCAACGCTGTCGGTAATCCCGGTAAAATGATCGGCAAAGAACCAGGTGTAGGTGCTGAAGAACTGGGTGTCAGATACATTCTGATATCTGTAGCTGCAGTTTTGGGTGTAGCGGAATTTAACGGATTTATAGGCATTGATGATGTTGGGGAAGGCAAAGCGGCTATACTGGTTTTGGGGATAGTCAATATACTGAAATTCTAGCTGCATGGCCTCCCCTATAGAGTCAGGAGAATGGATCACCGCCATGTGGTCATGCCCAATAGGGTTGACATAAATTTTTCCATTGGGTGCAAGTTGAAGTGAAGCAAACCCATCATTAGCAGGAGGAAACACCCAATGCCGGGTAGATTTTATATCCGGTGCATAACGCTGGTATTGGGCCAGAGGCTGTCGGTTTGAACTATAGACTTGGCCTTTATTATCATGACCATATCCTACAATATACAGTAAAGAATCATTGGGTGAAAATGTAGCATCCTGATACCGGAAAAGTGTTTCTTGATTGAATTCACGGATAAATTGCTCTAGGATGCTTTGATTGGAAAAAACGCCTGAACCCGGATCAAAATCGTAGATATATACAAAACTGTCAAAAGTGGAACTGCATTCGATCAAAATCTTCCCATCCCGTGAAGCTTTTATATTTCCTATGCCTTCAAGGGCTGGCATATAGGAAGTAACGGGGGAGCCAATTCCAGCTTCCGTAATTGGAAAGGCAAAGAGGCTGTCCCCACTCCGGGTGATGACCCAGTAATCCTTTTGATTGACATGCTGAATGGCCGTGATTTTATGGCAGGTTTTTTTAAAAAAAGGTACTTCCTTTGTTGCAATTCCTCCTAAACCATTATTCAACCGCATGTCTATAACAGAATAGGTAGCACCGTCCTTTTTAACACCAACACCGCCCAGAATATTATCTACCAGAAACAGATAATACAGGGATGGTTGGCCGACAACAGGAAGGATAATAGCGGCTTGGGAATAGGAACCGGATTCCTGTCCAAATTTCCCATCAGGTATGAATTGATGATTCCTATTGTATATCGAATCATCGAGACAATAAAATAGTAACCTGCCCAGGCTGTCACAATAGCTGGCACAAGAAGCCGTACCTAGCGATGCCCCATTGGTTATAACTGTAGGGGGTTCCGTATTAAAGTCAAGGCCGTTTTTACTCCCAAAAATCCAGACATTCCCCTCCTGCGCCAATAGGCAGGAGGGGAATGAAAGGAGTATGAACATTAAATATTTCATTGGATAATAAACTTGCCCTGGATAACGATAAGACAAACTGCTGCGAAAAGCCGTAAGAAAGAATTCATATTTTTCATAAGGGTTATCTTTTAATGTTAGGTGTGAAAAAAATGAATTCCGGGGAAGTCGTTATCAAAGATACTATTAAACTCAATACAGAAAATCTATCCTGGCGATTGTTGCGTTGATACTAAAAATCAGCGCTTTAAATCCAATTGATATCATATATTGTTGCAGCAAAACCCTTGAAGGGTTGGGAGTGAAGGGTTAGCCGCTACAATAAACCGTTGAAACGGTTATGGGTCGGCATTCTTCATACCCCCGGTTGAAACCGGGGGTATGGATCGAAATGTTGGAAATGTTGTCATCCATTTTTTTCATCAATTTTTGGAAATTCTGAAGGGATGAAATTATTATAGCAAGCAGCCCAAGCGCTCCCATCCGCAAAACACAATCACCCTCAAAACATGATCACCAGAATTAAAAATATCCCATTCAGAAACATTTGTAATAACCAGGCAAAATCCCTGAAAACCATTAACCGGAGCGCATGCCTTCTTCTTAAATTGCCCTTCATTAAAAACCGCAGTGAAACACATGCCACAAGGAAAAAGCAGAATGGAACAGCAGCGTCAGGCAGTTGAAGTGGAAAAATTGAAGATCCAGGCGGAGTTGGGGGCCTTTTTCATTGAGGGAAACCCTGAACTTCCACCCGATGTGGAAATGCAGTTTCTGCATCACATCCGGTCCTTTCATCAGCGCATGGAAGACGAGCCTGCCAGGAAAGTATTTGACGTGATAGGCCAACCGGATCTGGTCCCACTGAAAGATCTGGAGCCAAAGGATGTTGAAAGTTCATTGCGGAAACTCCGGTCGCTCCTGAAGAGACACAATATTGCAGTGGACTCGCTGCATGAAGTGGCGGAGGAGGAAATGTACAGATTTATGACCGAAGATCTGATGCAGCAGGAGGTAATTGCCCACGACATACCCGGGATGAAAATGTGCTTCACTTATGAAGAGTTTCATCCAAATGATTCAGAAGACGTTGTAGACGCCGCGACACAAGTGGCCAGGGACCTGCTTCAGAACCCGGATTATGAGCAATGGTATCATTTTGCAAAAATCCTGAAATTCAACGGCCTGACGTTTTCCAGGAGAAAAGACCTGAAGCGGTACCTCACTCATTTCTCTGATGCATACTTTTCAATAGAAGTGCAGGACGTAAGGGTAACGGATCTGCAAATGGGTGACTCAGGTTCTGCATTCATCAAAATACTGATTACCTGCAAAGCCTTTCCCAAAGGAAAAACCACCCATACCGGGATGAAAGCGAATGCACGGATCCACCTTACGAATGACGATGGCTGGTGGATGGTAGATGAAATGGAACTTCCACTGGTAAAAAAGTAATACCTATCGTCAGCGCTTCCCCCACAGCGCTCCGCTCAGGCTGTTTCGGCTGGCGCCTGTACAACTGCTAAGGACGTTCTCCTGCTGTTGTATTCTCAGCAACCCTAAAAATGCAAACACCAGCGCTTCTTTAAATTCCACCAGAGACTTTTCAGGCACCACTACTTCAGCCTCACAATGGGTTCGCAGCCGGTCTATGAGAAACCGGTTGAAAGCGCCTCCACCGGTTACCAGCATTTTTTTTCCTTTTGAGCCGGGTCCCAGCGAATTGCCTACCTGAATTGCAATATGCTCCACTACCGTTGCCAGCCTGTCATTCTCAGCAAAACCTGATTCCAACAGCAGCGGAAAGAACTGGCCCTCCACAGCCGTCTTGTCCAGAGATTTAGGTGGAGCCTGCCGCAGATATGCATCTTCCTCAAGTTTATCTAGCAGTTCCGCTTTGACCATTCCTGAAGAGGCTATGCGCCCATCCTCATCATAAGGCCGGTCGACTTCCTGTGCCAGCCTGTTTAGCAGCAAATTGCATGGACAGATATCAAAAGCCACTCTTTCGCCATTTCTTTCAAATGAAATATTAGCGATTCCGCCCAGATTGAGGAGATATTCATATTCTGCGAAAAGAAGTTTATCCCCTATAGGAACCAATGGCGCTCCCTGGCCTCCCAAATGAACATCCAGGCTGCGGAAATTGGAAACCACCGGCAAACCCGTCAGGGCATGAATGGCGGCCCCATCTCCGATTTGAAGGCTAAGATGCCGCTCCGGTTCATGAAAAACAGTATGGCCATGAGATGCTATCAGTTCCGGCCTGAGGTTGTATCTCTCAAGAAATTGCTGTGATACTTCGCCCAGCAACCGGCCATAGGCTACATCTGCCAGGGCCAGTTCATGAGCAGAAGAAAAGGGGAGTGCCTGCAGGCGCTGCCGCCATTCATCGGTATAATTAAATGTTTCGGCCTTTTCTATTTCGAAATGCCAGCGGCCATCAAACCGAAACCGGCAAAATGCCACATCCAGCCCATCCAGAGAAGTGCCGCTCATCAGGCCAAGAACGATGTGGGTGTTCTTCATTTGCCCTTCAGTTTTCATGCTTTCAAAAGTAGCATAGTTCCGGATCAGCGGCCGGGTAAAGATTGGAGGGGTAGAAGCATCCTTTTTATAATTCTAAATTTAATGAGGAATATTCTATGATTGAATTAACCCGCTATTTCTATTCCTGTGCTCCGTTTTCTATCGCACCGCCAGTTCTGCCGTTTACACGGCTGCCGTATTTCTTCAGCATAATCATAAATGCTTTTCTGTTAATCAGTGCGCTTTTAAGAAGGTATAATAATACCCGCAGAAAGTCTTTCCTGTGGCTGGCGAAGATGGCGCGTCTGAAATAAAGGGCCGCAAGCTTATGGCGAAAAACAGAACCCGGCACTTCCGGGAAATGCTTTTGCAGCGTCTTCGTTTGGCGGATCTTAATGCGATTCACATCCAGCGACAATTTATCCCTGTGGCTAATGCTTCCTTTATTTACAGTATATCTGTACTTCAGGTCATGGAAATATTTTACGCGTCCCTTTTTGGAGATCAGCATCTGCAATATCCAGGTGCCGCTGTATACTTCCCAGAACCACTCCGGTATTTCGCTGAGTACACTTCTGCGATAAACCGTGGAGGAAGCAGGTATGAGGCACCGCGAAACCAGTTCATTATGCTCCACGACCATTCCCGGAGACAGGCGCAATTGCTTGCTGTAGAGAAAAGGCTTGAGGTTGTTTTCATCAGACTCCACGATGGCATCATGGAAACACATGACGTAATCCGGGTTTTCGTCCAGGAACGTTACCTGCTGCTGGAGCTTATGTTTGTCCAGCCAGTAATCGTCTCCATCCAGCAGCGCTACGTATTCGCCTTTGGCAGCCTGAATATTCGTGATTAAATTGAGGCGGCCCGGAACTCCGGAATAGCGCTCCTTATGGGCTATAAAGCGTATCAACTCCGGGTATTGCTGACGGTATTTTTCAATTATGGCTTGGGTACCGTCCGTTGAACAATCGTCTCCAATGATGATCTCGTAGTCAAAATCTACTTCCTGCATCAGCACGCTTTCAATGGCCTTAGCTATGTATTTTTCCTGGTTGTAGGTAATAATGGATACACTAACTTTCACACCTGCTGCTTTATTCCGTTATTGTTGAATTTCTTCTTCAGGTAGTGAATGGCAGTCGTTGGTGAAATGGCTGCGGCTCTTGCAAATGCTGCAGACATAGCGGCATACTTTCCTATTCTGCGAAGAATAAATCCACGCTTAAAATACAGATCAGCAATTCGCTGCTGGAAAACCGGTGCATACTCCCGCTTAAAATGCTTCTTAAAAGCCCGGTTTTGTTTAATCATAATGCTATTGGCCCACAGCGAATTCTCGCTTACCCTCGTCATGCTGCTGGTATTCTTGAAACAACAGCAGGTGAGGCCCTCGAAATACTTCACTTTGCCATGACGGGAGGTTAGCAGCGCCATTGCATAATCGCCATTATACACCTGCCAGTACCACTCCGGGATTGGCAGTAAAGCACTGAGCCTGAACATCATAGAGGAGGAATTTATATCCAATCCTGCCACAACCTCCTGGTGGGTGAATCCGGCTGTTTTCCCATAATGGTGGTAGCGATCATTGTAACTCCATGCAGGATGCAGGTTCTCTTCCCACAGAAAGCTGGTATTGTGAAAGGTGAGCGCGAAGTCCTGATGCTGGTCCAGGAAATCAGCCTGTACCTGGAGTTTATTGTTGCTTTCCCACCAATCGTCCCCATCAAGCAATGCTATGTATTCTCCCTTTGCGGCTTCCAGGTTTGTGACAATGCTGAGTTTTCCCGGTACGCCCTGGTACTTTTTTTCATGGAGAAAAAGCCGGATACGATCAGGAAAGGATTGCTGAAATTGCTTTAGCAACTCCCTTGTGCCATCCGTTGAGCAGTCATCTCCGATCAGAATTTCATAAGCGAAATCCACCTCCTGGCTGAGGACGCTTTGCAGCGCCTTTTCCACATACTTTGCCTGATTGTAGGTGATGACCGAGACGGTCACTTTAGGATTTTGCATCTGCACAAACTTACCTGCCGTTGCTTCTTAATATGCTTAAAAAATGGGGTTCTAATTACAAATGACAAATTGATGTGCATTGAGGAACAATGGATTCTGCTTGTCCTGCTCGCTCCATTTTGATTGGTCTGTGTATACGTCAGGGGCAGCGGAAACGGGCATGACCCGGAAATCGAAGGAGACGCGGGTAGCCCCGGTTTCATTTTTCCTGGCACCATGCATCAGGCTGCATCCTTTGAATTCAGCGTATTGGCCAGGTTGCATATTCATGGGTT
Organism: Bacteroidia bacterium; assembly: GCA_040880525.1. Classification (NCBI taxonomy): domain Bacteria; kingdom Pseudomonadati; phylum Bacteroidota; class Bacteroidia; species Bacteroidia bacterium. The sequence continues at coordinate 51,944 of JBBDIG010000024.1, read as the reverse complement.
GAAAATCCGCTTTTCCCTCCTCGCTTTCAATCCAGATGGCATTGGTATCAAAAGCCGGGGTTTGTGGAACGGAGTAGTTCACCTCAGCCAGGTTATGGCCATAATCGCTGTCGCGATGAAAGCGGCTGATGCCACTGCCATTTGAGAAATGGATCCGGTGGGTGGGCCGTGCCTGGTAAAATATGGCCTCCGGGTATTGCGGTCTTATAACTTCTTGAATAAATTTTTCATACATCTCATAAAAAGCCTCGCCTTCACCAGAATTTAATTTGCTATAAAGAAGTTTATACCATTTGGATTGCTCCATATTTTTATACAGAGAATTTTCATTTTTTATGGCTTCATTTTTCTCCGCCTTCATATCTGCAAGACTTTCCACATTCAGGAAAGACGCGATAAGGGCAGGAAAATTAAATTTCTCAAGATCGTATTTGAGTAATTTCATTTAATAATAATTTTAATCATGAACCCAGCGCGCATAACCAATTCCGGTGCGGCCGAATCCATTTCCATTGTAAAATAAATAGAGCTCCTCTCCCACCCGCAGCACGTCAGGATAAGTTTGCATTTTGCTGTCCCAGCCGTCCGGAGAGAGGTTGATCCCGGCTCGCTCATCCATTCGCTTCCAGTCAATACCATCTGTAGATTCTGCATAGCCGATGCGGTAGCTATCCTTGCCATCGCGATAATCAAAACTGCCACGGTAGGTGAACCACATCTTGTAGATCCCGCCTTCGATAATTACTGTAGGCCGGGCATTGGCTTCATACTCTGATTTTGGAAGAATGCAGGTAATATTGGGCCGCTGCCAATGGATGCCATCCGAAGAAGTTGCGTATTTAATAACATACAGTGGTTCCGGTTTTCCATTGGCCATTACGAATCCCGTGGAAGAGGCATACCACATTCGCCATAGATCTCCCTCTTTCAATACGCAGGGGGAAGCGGTAAAAAACGGTTCGTGCAGGTTACGGTCTACCACCGGTCCTTTGAATAGCCGCTGAAATGTTACACCCCCGTTATCACTCACTGCCAGCCCTATGGAATTACGGTAGGGCACCGTAACCGCAGGATTCCAGCCTACATAGTACAGGTAGAGCCGCCCTTCATGTTCTGTAATTGAACAGGGCATAATGCCGCTGTCATCAAAAGTTCCCGTTTCGCCCGGATTCATAATCGGGGCATCATGCAGGTGAATGACTTTGGAAGGATCGGCCGCGGCAACATCCAGGAAAGTGGGAATGCTTTGTCCTTTGGCATTTCGCGGAGCAAAAAATATTCTGATGGTTTCTGCATCCTTCTGCCATGCGGTGGGTACGCAGGCATGGCTTACCATCCATTCGTGGTTTTTATTTGTATTAAAGATCAGCCCTTTTTTCTCCCACATATCAGCCCCCGGTTTTATGCGAAATGCTGTCCAACTCAATGCTTTTCTTGTCAATGGCGCTGGATTTTGCACCTAATACAATTTGTTGTGGAGCCGTGTCCCTGGTAATGATGGCTCCCATTCCGATGAGTGAAAAAGGCGCAATATCGGTTTCATCACGTACGGTAGAATTAACGCCAAAAAATGAATGCTCGCCAATCTGGCAACAGCCGGAGATCACTACGTGCGAAGTGATAAAAACATGGCTGCCAATGGTAGTATGGTGGCCGATATGATTACCACTCCATAAAATACAGTTGTCACCGATCCTGACGAACGGCTGAATGGTATTATCCTCGAAAATGAAACAGTTTTCTCCAATGTCGAGGCCAGGCCACGTGGTAGCTTTCGAACTCACATAACTCACGATCTCATATCCTTTGGCCTTAGCCGCCTCATATTTTTCTCTGCGCAACAGGCTCATCCGCTTGAAGCTGATGGGAAGAAACATTGCATATTCTGAGGGAGGGTAAATTTCCTGTACTTTTTCAAATGGCACGAGGGGCAGCTTTTCATATTCTTCATTCCTGCAATATTCTGCGTCCACAGTAAAAGCCACCACAGAATGCGGGGAATCATGTTTAAAATAAAAATGAGCAAGGCTTGCCAACTGGCTTGCTCCGAAAATCACAATTTTCTTTGCTTTTTCTTTTGTCATCTTAATACTGGTTTTTCGATGGGTGTTTGCAGCCGGTATTTCCGCAGCCAATCCTGGATCTGCTCAGGAGAAAGGTGCATCATTGCATCCAGGATGGAGAGGTTTGGAATAAATGGTTCCTTCTGCTGCGCGTAGGTCAGCAACCGGGGATGAAGAAAATGCAACGTAATTCCGGCCTCCTGAAAAATAGCGGGAGAATATAATTTGATGCCGCCAGCATTGTTCACATATTCATCTGCACCTTCTTGCCTGCAAATATCCAGTACGCGCTTCTCTGCTTTTAAATCATGGTTTCCGTACCGGTTGTCGCTGCTATGGGAAACCGGAATTTCCAGTCCCAGGTAATCTGCCACCGCCACCACACTTTTCCCAGCCAGGGCAGCTATAGAGACCGGTGGCGGATCAATAACTTTCTGTACTAAATCATATACTTCCGAATAATAAGGCGCCTGGCTATATTGCATCTTTAGTGTGAGCAGAAATTTAAGCTTCCAATGGCTGTATAACTTTTTATGAATAGAAGTTTCAGCAATGGTTCTGAATGAACTTTGTTTTTGAAGAGGCACCGTAAAATATACGGGTTGATCATTAATGGCGATCCGGTTCCTGTTTATCCAGCCATTTTTTATATAGTTAACATCATCATAAAGGATAAATTTATCCACAGAAGCCAGCAGCTCAAAATAGCCTGGATACGCAAAGAGGTAAGGTTGCATGATGGCAATCCTCATGGATTAAGAGCTTCAGTAATAATAGATGAAATATACGCTACCTGCTCCATCTGCAGATCGGAATAAAGCGGCAGGCATAGTACCCGCTCGGCTACCGTTTCTGCCACCGGACAATCGGCTCCTTTTAAATATGGCAATTTGTTCAGCGATGGGTAGAAGTATCTCCTGGTAATAATGTTTTCAGACTGGAGCCGCTCTTTTACGTAAAGCAGCTCTTTATCCGATTGAAAAATGACGGGAAAGTAAGCATAGTTGTAATCCAGGCCGGATTGCAAATAGGGCAGCACCAGGCCAGCATTCGCCAGGTTGATGCAATAGCTCTCCCATAATTCCTTGCGCGCTTTAATCAACGATTCTACATAGGGGAGCACACACAGGCCCATTGCCGCATGGAATTCCGAATTTTTTCCGTTAATGCCTGCGCAAATGAATTCTTCCTCCCGGTGACCAAACGTTTTCATCAGGAACATTTTCTCCGCCAGCTTCTCATTATGGGTAATTACCGCTCCGCCCTCCACCGTATGAAAAATCTTGGTGGCATGAAAGCTTACAGCAGTTACATCGCCATGGCTAAGCAGTGAGCTCCCCTGGAACGAGGAGCCAAAAGCATGGGCCGCATCATAAATCACCTTCAGGCCGTGGCGATCCGCTATGCTTCTGATTGCCTCTACATCGCAACTATAGCCATATACGTGGGTGGCAACAATAGCCGTAGTTTCGGGCGTGATGGCATCCTCAATTTTCTTCGGGTCAATGCACATCGTCAAAGGATCTATATCCACGAAAAGAGGCTGGCAATTCTCCCAGATAATAGAAGTAGTAGAGGCTACGTAAGAAAATGGTGTAGTAATAACATCTCCTTTCAGTTCCAGACTCCTTATAGCTATTTGTAAAGCTATCGTACCATTTGCCACAAAGTGCAGGTACGGCACGTTCAGATATTGACGTAGTTCCTCCTCCAGTTCCTTCACCAGCGGGCCATTATTGGTAATGCGGTTTCGCTGCCAAATGCCGTGTAGCTTCTCCGTATAACTTTCCATCGGAGGCATGAAGGGTTGGCAAACGGCTATATTTTGTAAGGCTATCATTTAAATGCTCAATTATCGTCCAAAGATATTGATAACTATTAAAAAAATAGTTTATTCTCAGATAAAATTTAACCGCCACATATAAACACCCGAAAATGGCTTACCTAAAAAATAGTTTTTTCTAAAATAGATACAATACAAACCTCGAACCCGGCACCTGGACCGGGGGTAAACAAGGCCTAAATGTAAAAAACCGCCCGGCAATTTGCCAAAGCGGTTTTTACTTACAAACAAGATAAACTTAGACTCTCAATCAAGCCTTGCTGGCTTCTCTGTCCAGCCGCTGAATTTCAGCTCTGATTTCATCTCTTGCTTTTCCAGTCTTTTTCTGGATGTTGCCAATAAGTTGTTCTTCTTGTCCTTCGGAATAGGTAAGATCGTCATCCGTTAGCTGGCCCCATTTTTCTTTGAGTTTGCCTTTAGTCTGGTTCCAGTTCCCTTTAATTCTTAGATCGTCCATGAGATTATTTTTTATGAGTTTGTTATAGAGTAAACCGGGAATTCATTAAGATGTTCAAAATTTTGGAGCTGAATTTTCCATTTTCGGCTTGCATTTCAATTCATAAATAATAGTTTTAATTCTAAGAACTGACACCCATTTTCTATTCAGTAAAATCCTTGATCCCACCAGAAGAGCCGCGTTTACCGCCTCCATCAATCTCCTGGTTTTGAAGTGCAGCCTTTTCTTCTTTTAGTGTTTGTATCTGCACATTCAGATTTTTCATCTCCTTCTTCTGACGGGAAATCATCCGGTCTCTGCGCCATACATTATTGATAATGCTGAACAACCCTAACAATACTCCACCCACAAACACTATGGCCAGTACAAGGGCGAGTGAACCCTGAAATTCCCACAACAGGAATTTAATGGGCGTAACCTGAGAATTCTGTAACGCGAACACGATTCCCAGAAGCAGGATAAACACCCCAAGCACCACGAATAACATGTTCGAACTTCCCTTTTTGTAATCTTCCATCAATACAATTTTTTATGAAATGATTCCGCAGAATTACCAAATTATACTGAAACGAGTTCTGCGTTCCGGGTTCTGCGTTCCGGGTTCCGGGTTCTGTGTTCTACGAAGCATCGACCACTGACCAGTGAACATCGAACATTGAACGTTGAACTCGGAACATCGAACGTTGAACTCGGAACATTGAACATTGAACCTAGAAGCATCTATTACCTGGTGTTTACGGCTATAAAAGGTTCCTTCTGCCTTTCTACCTTTGCCACGAGATTTAAACATTTCCAGGGGGCAATGTTTAAATAGCTTCGGGAAATATCCCCGAGGCAAATTATCAAAAAGATCACCCACACCTAAAGACGAAAAAATGAAGTTAGTATCCTACCTTGACGGAGATTGCGACCGGCTGGGATTTTACCACGATGGCAACGTATATCCGTTGGACGAAATAGAACCGGGAATGCCGGACAATATGCTGGATTTCCTCATGGAAGAAGATGCCATACCGAGGGCCAGGAAGCTGAACAAAAAGCTGCTGGAGGGAAAATACAGTGAAAAGGCACTGGATTTTAATACGCTTGACGTGATGGCACCGGTGCCTTATCCCACCAGTTGCCGCGATGCTTATGCCTTTCGGCAGCATGTAGCTACCGCCCGCAGAAACCGTGGAGTAGAGATGATCCCCGAATTTGATCAATTCCCGGTATTTTACTTTACCAACCACAATGCGGTAATGGGACCAGGCGAAATTGAACTGATGCCGGACCACTTCGAGAAGCTGGATTTTGAACTGGAGGTGGCGATAGTGATTGGAAAAGATGGCCGGAACATCCGCGCAGAAGAAGCAGACGATTACATTGCTGGATACATGATAATGAACGACCTAAGTGCCCGCAGGCTGCAAATGGAGGAGATGAAGCTGAACCTCGGTCCTGCAAAAGGAAAAGATTTCTCTACTATAATAGGGCCCTGGCTGGTAACCCCTGATGAACTGGAACAGTATAAAACCCCGGCTAAAAACGGCCACACCGGAAATGCTTATGATCTGAAAATGGTCGCGCGGGTAAACGGTAAAGAAGTGAGCCGTGGCAACCTGAAAGATATGGACTGGACTTTTGCCGAGATCATTGAGCGTGTTTCTTACGGAGTAGACCTGATGCCTGGGGACATCATCGGTTCAGGTACGGTGGGCACAGGCTGCTTCCTGGAATTGAACGGCACCGCCCGCCTCAAAAATCCTGAACATGAAGATCAGTGGCTAAACGATGGCGACCAGGTAGAACTGGAAGTGGAAGGACTTGGACTCCTGCGCAATACCATGGAAATGGAAGACACTTCCTATTCTATATTTCAACAGAAAAAGAACACTTAACTCGCAGACACCGCCAAATGCCTGTCCGTCTGTCCCTAAAGCGAAGGCAAATATGAAATCCTTATGAAGTCATTTGAACCGCAAGATTTGGATTTGAAAGAGCGCCACCAGTTGTTGCTCGGAGCTGTAGCGCCACGGCCTATTGCATTCGCCAGCACTATTGATAAGGCAGGAAATCCAAATCTTTCCCCGTTTAGTTTTTTCAACATTTTCAGCAGCAATCCGCCAACGCTCATTTTCTCACCTGCACGGAGGGGCCGGGACAATACCGTGAAGCATACCCTGGAGAATGTAATGGAGGTGCCCGAAGTGGTGGTGAATATTGTGAGCTACAGCATTCTGAACCAGATGGTGCTCACCAGTACTGAATATGACCGTGATGTAAATGAATTTGAGCGCAGCGCCCTCACACCTATTGACAGCATCAAAGTGAAACCTTTCCGGGTGAAGGAAGCCAAAGCGCAACTAGAGTGCGTGGTAAAAGATATTATTCATCTTGGAAAGGAAGGTGGAGCCGGCAACCTCGTGATCTGCGAAGTGGTATACGTGCATATTGACGAAAGCGTGCTAAAAGAAAATGGCCGCATTGATCCCGTAAAAATGGATCAGGTTGCCCGTCTTGCCGAAGGCTACTATTGTCGCGTTTCGGAAGGCATATTTGAAGTAGCCCCACCACGTGGAACCAACAATCTTGGAATGGACGGCCTGCCTGCTTGGATACGCGAAAGCCGCCATTTCACAGCAAATGAACTGGCGCGCCTGGCAAAAGCCACCCACTTGCCTTCCGAAGCAGAGGTGGAGATGGTTCGCCACTCCACAGGTATGAAGGAGATCTATGAGAAATACGGACATGATGGGGTAATGCTGGAATCAAAACTTCACAACCTGGCAAAAAATTTAATTGCTGAAGGCAAGGAAGATGAAGCACTCAGAATATTAATGAGTAACAAATAAGTTCTGTGAATTACTAACGATGCATAGGATGGCATTTTCAGGTGTCATTGGATTTAAATTGGCAAATCCGGGGCAGGTCAGTTAATTTTGTACCATCACTTTTTAAATATTACGTTATTGAATTTTCATCGGGGTGTGGCGCAGTTGGTAGCGTACCAGCATGGGGTGCTGGGGGTCGCGAGTTCGAGTCTCGCCACTCCGACTCATTGCTATAAAGCAAGCTAAAAGAGTTGCCGGGTGATTCCGGCAACTCTTTTTTTTGCCGTGGCTTTTCCTTCTGTTTCAGTAAAAAAATAAAGAATAATGGCCTATAAACGAGTTCTGCTTAAACTGAGCGGAGAAGCCCTGATGGGGAAAAATAATTTCGGAATAAATTCTGAAGTTCTTGAGCAATATGCTGATGAGATGCGGACGCTGGTAGCCGAAAAATACGAGGTAGGTATCGTGATAGGCGGTGGCAATATTTTCCGTGGGCTGGAGGCCGTAAAGGGTGGGATGGAAGACCGGGCACAGGCAGATTATATGGGAATGCTGGCCACCGTCATCAATGGCATGGCGCTTCAAACTGCCTTAGAATCGCATGGCATGAAAACGCGCCTGCAATCAGCCATTAAGATGGAGCAGATCTGCGAGCCCTTCATCAGGCGCAGGGCCATTCGCCACCTCGAAAAGGGCCGGATCGTAATTTTTGCAGCGGGCACCGGTAACCCTTATTTCACCACGGATACGGCAGCCGCACTCAGGGCTGTGGAGATTGAAGCCGATGTCATCCTCAAAGGAACCCGTGTGGATGGCATATACACTGCTGATCCGCTCAAAGATTTAACGGCAGAGAAGTATACGAACCTCACATTTGACGAAGCTTACGAGAAAAACCTCAACGTGATGGATATGACGGCTTTTACGCTATGCAAGCAAAACAACATTCCCATTATTGTTTTTGACATGAATGAGCGGGGCAATCTCCTGCGCGTGGTGAAAGGCGAACAGGTAGGGACACTTGTCCAATAATTTTTCCTTTCAGCGAATGCTTAAAATTTAGGGAAATTGCTTTCTTCATATTTTGAAACAGCACTTATTCAATTGTCTTTTATTAAATAACCCTTTAAATTTAGTGCTATTTTTATTCTGAGTATTTTTTTAAATATTGCTTTTGAATTTTATTTTATAAATTTAAATAATTAATATCCATTACATTCCATCCTAAATTATAATTTAACCCATAAATAATAAAATATATTTCCGCGCCTACAGGAAATCCTCAATATGAGCCGCACAGGTGCGCCATATTTATTTTCTAATCGAAATTGACGGTGATTTTATAACGCTGGGCTTCCGCCCGGAAAATTGACCCATTTACATTATCCGCTGACGCGAATTGTCCGGCTGAAAGCCAGACTTACATTTGGGTATCTCGCGACAATGACCTTCTGCAGAAGGAGAATCTCCGGGAACCTTCCCGATTTAATCGTTCAGTGCAATCCTGACTGCGGCAATTATTTTATCCAACTCATCTTCCTGGATTATCATAGGTACAAACCAGGCTTCAAACTGGCTGGGCGGTATATACACCCCGTTTTGGATGAGGCCCCAAAAGAACCGGGCGAATGCTGCGGTATCAGATGTGGATGCCGAATCAAAATCCTTGACGTGATGCGAAGTAAAAAAGGGATTTATCATTGAGCCGAACCGGTTTACCGTGACAGGTGCACCTGCATCGGCCACGGCTTTTTTGATGCCCGTTTCCAGGCGCTCAGTCATCTGCATCAGATGTTGATAGCCTTGGGGATGCTCCTGCAGATATTTCAGCGTATAGTATCCGGCCGTCATCGCAAGCGGGTTACCACTCAATGTCCCGGCCTGGTATACGCCACCAAGGGGAGCAAGTTTATCCATTATTTCGGCTCGCGCGCCAAACGCCCCCACCGGCAAGCCCCCGCCAATAATCTTCCCAAGACAGGTGATGTCAGCCTCCACACCAAATTCTGCCTGTGCTCCACCAAAGTTTTTACGAAATCCGCTCATCACTTCGTCAACCACCAGCAGCGCCCCATAGCGGTGCGACAGTTCCTGTACTTTTTTAAGAAAATCATTTTCCGGCACAACAACTCCCATATTGCCTGCAACGGGTTCTGTAACAACAGCCGCGACAGCCTTTCCATGCTCCCGGAATATGGCTTCCACGCTTTCTATATCATTGAATTTTGCTATTAACGTATCCTTCACTGTTCCTTCCGGCACGCCTGCACTGGTCGGCATTCCGAAGGTCATAAGGCCTGACCCGGATTGCGCAAGAAGGAAATCAGAATGGCCGTGGTAGCAACCGGCAAACTTGATGACCTTGTTTCGTCCGGTAAACCCGCGGGCCAGGCGAATGGCACTCATCACCGCTTCCGTTCCCGAATTCACGAAACGTACCTTATCCATTCCCGGAAAGGCTTCTTTAACAAGTTCAGCGAGTTTTATTTCAATTTCAGTAGTTGCACCAAAGCTGGTCCCGTTATTCAGCGCTTCATTGAGCGCACTGGTAATGGTGGGATGGGAATGGCCGAGGATAAGCGGACCGTAGCTGCCTACAAGATCAATGTAGCGATTTCCGTCAGCATCTTCAATCCACGCACCGGACCCGCGCCTGATGATCAGCGGATTTCCACCTACCGATCTGAATGCACGAACGGGGCTGTTGACGCCACCTACAAGATGTTTTTCAGCCCTTGAAAAAAGCGCCTGGCTTTTCTGAAAATTCATGGAAAATGATTAGACCTGGAAAAATAAAATCAGCAAGCCAGCTCTATTTGGCCAGCAGAAATTCATTGATCATCTGATCGAATGATGCCTTGGGAAGTGCGCCCTGTGCCATTTGAGGCTGATCGCCATTACCGGGAATAAAAAGAATGGAAGGCAGGCTCATGATCTGAAGCTTGGCAGCTACCTCCTTTTCTGCTTCAGTATCTACTTTATACACCTTCACCCGGCCCTCATATTCTGCGGCTACCTTTCTGAGGGTGGGTTCCATCATTTTGCAGGGCCTGCACCAGTCAGCGTAAAAATCTACAATGGCGGGCTCCGTTCCGTTGTATTTCCATTGGGTATTGTTGCGATAGTCGAAGATCAACTCCCGGAACTGAGCCGAGGTGAGGTAAACGATAAGGTCTTTGTTTTCTGCTTTGGCCTGTACAGGAGTGGTTTCAGTGGTTACTTTGTTAACGGGATAATCCACCTCCGGTCGGCTTGTGTCTCTTTGCTTATTGGATTCCCCACAGCTTGTAAAAAAAAGCAGGGCAGCCAATATTAAAACGGTATTCATCAATATATTTTTCATTGAAATTTCTTTAGTACTGAACTTACAAATCCTTAACCACACACGGTTGTTTGGAAAAAAGAAGTTTTATTGGCAAAAATACTTTTTTGATTCATCACGGAGTTGCCGCAGGCCCGCTGGCCGGAAACGCTTTATTTTTGCATTTCTTTCCCTGGCAAATCAGTACCAGAATCCTGCGGCAATTTGTTGTATAAAATCATTGTAAATGTATTCATGTGTCCAGTGTTCTTGAATGTTTTACAAAATATTGGAAGATAAAGTTATACGCTAAAAAAAACGGTTTTTTTGTTAAAGAGAATTTTCATTTTAATATTCCTGCTCGCCTTATTGGCGGGAGGTACAGGTGCCTGGTTTATTTATCATTATGCCTTCCAGCCTAACGTTCAGGTAGAGGGCTCGCCCTTTCTTTATGTTCCTACAGGGGCTACTTATCAGGAAGTATTGGATAGTCTTCAGCACAATAATTTTCTCCTCAATGCCAAGACTTTTGACCGGGTGGCGCAACAGAAAAAATATCCCTCAGCCATTAAGTCAGGGCGTTTCCGGCTCAGGGAAGGTATGGGAAACAATGAACTCATCAACCATCTCCGGCTTTCAGGAAACCAGGAGCCTGTGGATCTGGTGATATATAACGTCAGAACAAAAGAAGATCTGGCTGAAATTGCGGGCCAGGCTTTGGAAACCGATTCTCTGCAGATTATACGGCTCTTGCAGAATGATACGCTGCTGGAGGCTAAATACGGATTTGATGCCGAAAAGATCATGGTGATGTTTCTGCCCAATACCTACCAGTTTTTCTGGAACACTTCAGCGCAGGAATTTCTGGATCGAATGGCCGTGGAGTTCAAAAGGTTCTGGACAGCGGAGCGGATGCAGAAAGCAAAAGAAGCAGACTTGTCTCAAAGCGAGGTTTACATCCTTGCATCCATTGTGCAGCAGGAAACCAACAGGAAAGAGGATATGCCAAAAATAGCCGGAGTGTACCTCAACCGTTTGCGAATAGGAATGCCCCTGCAGGCGGATCCCACGCTAAAATGGGCGCTTCAGAATTTTGACGCAAAACGGGTTTTAAATAAGGACAAACTTGTGGATAGCCGATACAACACTTATAAATACGCGGGCCTCCCACCGGGGCCTATCTGCCTGGCTAATCCTGTAACCATTGATGCGGTGCTGAACCATGAAGATCATGACTACCTGTATTTTGTTGCCAGGGATGATTTTTCCGGTTATTCCGTGTTCTCCAAAACTTACTCGCAGCATCTGATCAATGCACGAAAGTATCAACGAGAGTTGAACAGACGGAGAATAATGCGATGAACTTCAGGCAGATAATGGCCGGAGTTGAGCAAATTCAGAAGGTTGTATCGAAATTACAATGTCCGGTTCACGTCCCAGGCCTCCAGGTAGTCTGCCACGCGCCTCACGAAACTGCCGCCCAGCATTCCGTCCACAACGCGATGGTCGTAAGCATGTGAAAGGAACATCATGTGGCGAATGGCGATAACATCTCCATCTTCGGTTTCGAGCACTGCCGGCTTTTTCTTTATTGCTCCTGCAGCCATAATGGCTACCTGGGGCTGGTTGATGACCGGAGTTCCCATCACGTTTCCGAAAGTTCCTACGTTGGTGAGCGTAAAAGTGCCGCCCTGTATTTCTTCCGGTTTTAATTTGTTTTCGCGGGCACGTTTTGCCAGGTCGTTCACAGCCTTCGTCAGTCCCAGCAGGTTTTTCTCATCTGCATTGCGAATTACGGGCACGATCAGATTTCCGGAAGGTAAAGCTGCCGCCATGCCGATATTAATGGCTTTGCGCTTTATGATCTTATCTCCGGCTACAGAAATATTGATCATCGGAAAATCGCGGATAGCCTTTGCAAGGGCCTCAATGAATATGGGCGTAAATGTGATTTTCTCTCCTTCCCGTTTCTCAAAATCCTTCTTGATCCTGTCGCGCCATTTCACAAGATTGGTTACGTCCACTTCTACCATGCTGGTGACGTGGGCAGAAGTATGCTTGGAATGCACCATGTGCGCAGAAATGAGCTTCCGCATTCTGTCCATTTCTATGATCTCATCACCGGGATAAAGCGGCACATCCATCTCTTTTATACCTGCCTGCGGCTTCTCCTGAACTGTAATTTTATCAGAAGGCTGGCCTGCAGGGGCTGCGGATTGTGCCGGTTGTTCCTGCTTTTCCTGTGCTTTCCGTCCGTTGCTAACGTACGCAAGGATGTCTTTTTTTGTAACACGTCCTTCACGGCCGCTGCCTTCCATTGCTTCCAACTCTCCGGAAGTAATTCCCTCTCTGCGGGCAATATTCAGCACCAGCGGAGAATAAAATTTCCCGCCTTCAGTGCGCGACTTCAGCTCTCCTTTAGTTTCACCGGAAGTTAAGGCACTGGCCGTGCGGGATTCCTTGCCGGATCCGGATTCTGCCCTTGCGGGTTCCGTTTCTGCTTCTTCCCGTGCAGGAGCGCTGGAATCCGCTCCACCGCCTGCTGTAATAATCTTAGCCACAGAATCGCCCACAGCCACCACATCACCTTCCTGAAATAATATCTTTCCCAGCTTCCCTTCCACAGGTGAAGGCACCTCTGAATCCACCTTGTCCGTAGCTATTTCCAGTACGGGCTCGTCAATTTTAATATCATCTCCTTCCTTTTTCAACCATTTCAGAATGGTAGCTTCTGCAATGCTTTCGCCCATCTTGGGCATGATAAGGTCAACTGAGTCAGACATATTTCCTGGTTTATCTTTTTTGATTGATACGTTCGCTTCCTGCTTTCATTTACACAGTGAAGGTACCTTCATTAGCGGCTGTAAAATTAATCCTTATAATTCGCTTCTTCCAAAACCATCTGCAATCCGAAACACAAAATTTGGTTCCGCCATTACCCCGATGAACAAATCTGGTTTGGAAAGGATCAATGGAAGCCAGGAATTTTGCAGCAGGGCAACGGCAAAATAAAAAAGCCTGAATTCCGGATTTATATTCCGGAACTCAGGCCCACAGATAAGAGGAATAAAAAATAAGTCTTATTCGGTCACTGGAATTGTAGAAAGCAACTTGAGATAGTTAATATCAGAGTAGTCATATTGGCTAAGACCATCCGGTCCAATCACCATTAGCAAGTTGTTGTACGGAATCACATCAAAAGTTTCAATGCCGGTAATATGGTTGGTCATTTCCAGGCTCTCCGGATCCTCGTTGTCAAATACTTTCAAACCATCCGTTCCATCACAAACAAAAAGGTGGTTGCCATCTACGCCCAGGCCAAATGGATTGCTCAACGGATATGTGTTTACCAAACTTGGGGAACTCATATTGCTGATATCAATCACCTGAAGTTCATTTACCGGTGTGCCTCCGCAATCCGTGCCCGTGCGAAGCGTGACATAGGCATAATTTCCCTGCGCCACTACGGGGTCGCATCTGCGAATGTGTGCATAAGTGGAAACATATACCGGCTGGCTCGGATTTGTAATGCTGTAGATCAGCATTCCTGAACGGGTTCCCATCAGCAAATATTCGTGGAAAGCAAAAATGGTTTCTATTTCACTCCCTTGTAACTTCATCCCGGAAGAATGTACAGGTTCGGCTGCATTCGCCAGAGAAAATACCTCCAGACGGTCGTTCTGGATGATGTACAAAAAATCTTTGGCTATGGTAAACCTCGCCATGGACCCACCCGTACCGGTTCCAGTTCCACCGGTTCCGGTATTTCCTTGTGTGGGACTTTGCGAGGGACTGTCCATATCTCCTTTGCTGCAGCCTTGAAAGGCAAAGGCCCCTGCCGCAATCATCATTAGCATTAATATCTTCTTCATCTTATTATTCTTTAAGGTTATCTTTTACTTTTAGCGGAAACATTGAGGATTGGTCAGGTCAGCTTTTTCCCAGCCTATCACCATTCCTTTGTCGGGATCTACACAATCAAAATAAAATCCCTGCTCTGGTGGATACAGATCCTGCGAATTCTTGTCGAAGTCTATCACGTTCTGCACTTCCTTCACTACCACCGCAGCGAGCGGATTTGAAATATCAATCACTGCCAGATGATTCCCATTGTTCGCATACATGTAAGTCTCTTTAATAGAAACATCGCTGTTATAGGGGATCCTGATGAACGAAATATTCTTGGGATGGGTAGGATCGGTGTTGTCAATAACGTGAACACCCAGGCTTTTTTCATTTATAAAAATGAAGTTGTCCTTATAATAAATCTTTCCGGGGTTCTTCACCGGGCGGGCTTCCACGGATTTTATGGCAACCGAATCTGCTGAGTAAACCGGTTGATACCCTTCAACCTCCCATTCAGTATTTCTTTCGCAACCCAACAGGAGGGTTCCACCCAGGGTAAGCAGGAGAAAAATTTTAAGTTGGCTCATATCAATTTTTGTTTAGTGAAAAATTCTATCTTAAAAATAAATGCAAAATGCCCAAGAGAGATGTATCAGTGCAATAAACGGTTGCACCAATACGGCAGCAGGAAATTCCGGGAAATCGCCAAATGCTCACTGACGCAAACCCTTCAACAGCGGCATACAGTTAATTTTACCGAATCCTGAAACGACAACGCTGCAATGCTTTTTGTGCAAATTTAACAGTAAGCACTAAGGATTCTAATAGGGGAAATGTTTTGGATTTCTTATTTAAAATCAGCGAAAAAACCCGCTGATAAACGATGCTGAAGATGCCTGGAAAAGCAGGCGATCTGCAACCGTTCCCTCGGAGATGAGGATAAAGAAATAGGAAAGGATATAATGCCCGGAGCAGGATCACCTGCTTCCGGCCTGTTTCGGATAACTTAAATACAGTATAGGATTAAAGGATAAACGTCTTATCTCAACGCACTACAAATCGCTTCACATCTGCAGGAATACCCTCCTGCCATAACTTCATAATATAGATGCCGGAGCTTAGTTTCAGCCCATATTGGTTCCGTGCAAAAAAGGGCAGCCGGTGCTCACCTGCATTCATGGCTTTATTCTCAATCACCTTCATTATTTCCCGGCCATCCAGATTATATACTTTCAGAGATGCACGGCCTGCCCGTGCAAGCGCTATTATTACGGTTGCTGATTCCTGCACCGGGTTGGGCTTAATGCTGCCGATCCCGGTTCCCATCTCAGCCGGCTGAGCGCCTGTGCCGGTCACCAACTCAGGATCAATGTCTATCACTATATCTGCCACGCCATGCTCAGCATTGTTCTGGTCTGTGCTCAGCGCAATGATCCTTTCTGCAGCATCAGGATCAGAGGCCCATGGATCTATAGGAATCGAGGTATCGCCCTCAAAATATATCTGGGTGGTGAGAACGAGGCCGGGAATAATGTCCGGAGCCGATACCTTATAGTGCAGGTGGCGCGGCCGGTATTGGGAACCGTTCAGGTATTTGCCGGGTAGAATTGACTCAAACGCATATTTCCCGGTTTGATCTGTCTTAATAATTCCGCGATAATTTTCATCCTCATATCCGCCACCATCATTTGCCTGCCACACGTCAACCACAGCACCCTTTATGGGCGTAGTGCAATCGTTAGCATACACGCTGCCTGTGATGAACAGCTTTGTGCCCGCTGATCCGGATGATGCTATTTTGCTGCTGTGTGGAGAACCGGGTATATAATATGGTCCTTCAATGTCTGCCGTTGTTAGGCATTCATCCGCTATCATTCTTGCGGGCATCATCAGGCCCAGGCCAGTTAGCAGAGAAGATTTTATGGCTGTGCGTCTCGAAACTTTCATTGGTTTTACTATTTAATTTATGCAATCCTAATTTGAATATTAAGATCACTTTTTACATTAAAATAATTTATTGTTTCAAAAATCTTCTGGAAAAAACACGGCCTGACGTGCCGGTAACCTGTAACATATATATTCCCGGCTTTAACCCACCGGTTTCCAGGATAAGCTTCTGCTGAGATTCTCCTGCGATCAATTGGCGCTGCATCACTTTTCCATTCATATTGAACAGCGTAATGGTGGCTCCTTCAGATCTGAAATTCCACGCTACCGTTAATTCTGTGATAACCGGATTTGGATATATAGTAATCGCCTCATTGATTGCTGCCGGTTCATTTATACCAGTGGGCTTTTCGCTGATCTTTAAATTATCCAGTCTCACATCCAGCCAGTTCACAATGGTGGTATAACGGAATGCTATGTGGCTTTGTCCGCTGGTGGCGGGAATATTCAATGCCTCCAGCTTTCGCCAAACATTATCATTCTCATAGGTGCTGTCAGTAAAATTGTAAAGAATGGTGCGGGTTGTGGCTGTCTCCGGATCTTTCGAACCATTAATAAGATAGATCGCGATCGTATCTCCGTCCATGGGTGTACCGAAACCTGTGAAAACATACCGCAATGAATCTATAGTAGCGCCATTGCTAAAATCGAATTCGGGTGATACAAACCAGTCATCGGTGCGCTCCGAGCCGCCCACAGGATAGTTGTGATTCAGGCTATGTGGAGGGGAGTAGGCTGCAAATGATGCAAAATTCCAGTGGTAAGGATCGCTGTCTGTGCCCGTTTCGTATTCCTCCCAGCCGTCCTGCTGCGAAGCATCGTCAAAGGCTGAGTAATAAGGCAATGAGGTTTGTCCGTGCAAAAGTGAGTACCCCGGGATCAGGGCCAGGGAAAGAAGTAAGTATCGTAGTTTCATTTTGATTAATATTTTTAACAAAACTACTTTACCACAAAATATTAACAATAGTATATTAATTCATAACTATGGTAAATCCTGTTTTTATTTATTCATTGCTTTTACTGCGGAATGCCCCAGGCGAAATTTTTCTGTGCTTTTTAAAAAATTTGCCGAAATGGGCCGGGTCGTCAAATCCCAGCCGGAAGCCGATTTCCTTCACGCTCAGTTCGCTGTATTGCAGAAGCCTCATTGCCTCCAGCATCAGGCGCTGCGCGATATGCTCCAGGGTGGTTTTTCCGGTGGAGTTGCTGAGTTCATGCCCCAACTGCCTGTCAGAGACGGCCAGTTCGTCTGCATATTGTGTTACGAAATGCCATTCATAGAAATGAGTTTCCAGCAAGGCGAAAAAGCTCATGACCAGATCCGGCTCCTGTTGCTTCCGTTCCAGGTTTTCAGCACTTCTGAAAAGCATTTCATGGAGATAAAGGCGCATTAATTCTTCCATGTAGGGACTGTTGCGGGCGAGCTCCTGCCCCATCCTGGTAACGCAATTCACCAATTCTTGAAAATGCTTTTGCACCGGCTTTATGATGGGATAATTGGTACGATTGTGCAAAAGCGGGTGCCGGAAGAGGAGCCGGTTATCAGGCGTGGCTTTGTAGAAAAATTCACGAGAAAAAATGACGATATAACCATAAGAGCCGGGAGCTCTTTTCAGCACATGTACCTGACCTGGAGACACGAAATGAATACTTCCATCCTGTATCTCAAATTCCTCGAAGTCAATAAGATGATAGCCTCCGCCCACTTCAAAGAAAAATATCTCAAAGTAATTATGCCGGTGAGGCACTGTAAAATCATAGTAACTCCGCTTTTCGAGGGAATGCAGCTTAAAAGCAATACTGTCCTCGTCATCTTTGGTAAAATTGTGCAGCGGTATCTGATCTTCCTTTCCCATTTTTATAATAAAACCCAATAATTATAATCTATTTCTCAGGTTTAAAATCAAAGGCACCTTTCCTTAAATTAATTCCGTACTCGAGGTAGGCTTTGAGGCATGCCAGGAAGTTTGCCCAGCCCTCGGTATTTTCTTTGAGCCATTTAATGCCTGCATCATCATTATCCCCTCCCTTTTCTGTAATGCGAACAACAGTCGCTTCAGGGCCATTCGGTGTTAAAGATATTTCCACCGGATACTCCTTTCCATCCGCATCCCAGTAAAAGGAAATAAACTTGTCCTGCTCCACTTTGTCGATCCGTACCGGCACATCCATATCAAATTCAGGGAACCGCCAGATAAGCTCCTTCCCCGGCTCCATCCTTCCAGTGCTTTCTGAAATAAAGTAACGGGTCAGCCCTTCAGGATCAACAATAGCCTCAAAAACTTCATTGGCCGGTTTTAAAACCTGGATGACCGTCTTAATGTCGAATCGTTGATTTTTCATTGAGTTGTAAAATTTGAAGTCGTAAAATTAACAAATATTGAATCAGGCAAAAGAAGGAAGTTTTTTCACTCTATCCTTGTTCAAACCGGCAAAGATTAAATTTGCCACCAGATAGCATCACGCATTCTCAAGGAGAATACGAGGCGTTAAGAGCATTTGGAGTTTGCCAATATAAACACACTTCATGCATGGCTGTAACTCAATCCTTTAAGTTTTTCTTATTATCCTAACGAACATCCGGGGCCGGAAAAGCAATTGAACATTTTCATCCATAGAATACTTGAAATTTCCTGAATGCCAAATTTTAAGGACATAAGCAGGCCGCTTTTTTCCCGACCGGATAAAGACATCCCGGCAGGTTTAGTGGTATTTTTAGTAGCGTTGCCGCTGTGCCTGGGCATAGCGCTTGCCTCCGGAGCTCCTCTGATTTCCGGCCTCATTTCAGGCATTATCGGAGGTATTGTCATCGGTTTCATCAGCCAGTCGCACATCAGCGTAAGCGGACCTGCCGCAAGCCTTACAGCCGTGGTACTGGTTGCGATAAAGGAGCTCGGCAACTTCGATGTCTTTTTGCTGGCGCTGACTATTGGCGGTATCTTTCAGTTCATACTCGGAATGTTAAAAGCCGGCATGATCGCGGATTATATGCCTACCAGCATTATTAAAGGATTGCTGGCTGCCATCGGTCTTATTCTCATTATTTCGCAAATTCCTTACGCCCTGGGAGTGGAGTTGGATAGCCGTATGGCTGACTACTCCCGCGATTTTATCCTCACTTCGCCAGATATGATTCTTGTGGTTTTTAATTCCATATCGCCAGGCGCTCTCATATTAACGACTTTTTCATTATTAATACTTATATATTGGGATAAAACTTTTCTCAAGAATATTAAATTTTTGCCCTCTTTTCTTTTCGTTGTGTTTTTTGGCGTATTAATTAATTTATTTTTTAAGCATGTTACCCCCTATTTTTATCTTGACGAAAATCATTTGGTCAACATACCAGATGTGCAGGAATTTACCTCCTCTGTTACCTTCCCTGATTTTAGTTCCATCTCAAATTTTAAGGTATGGACCTATGCATTTACCATTGCGCTGATTGCGTCTATTGCTTCCTTGCTTGCTATAGAAGCGGCTGATAACCTGGATCCGCATAAAAGGAGAAGCCCGCCCAACCGCGAATTGGTGGCGCAGGGAATAGGAAATACGCTGGCAGGATTGATCGGTGGCATACCTATCACTTCGGTAATCGTCAGGAGCTCGGTAAACATAGCGGCCGGTGCTGAAACCAGGCTTTCCACCATTCTTCATGGCACATTATTGCTCGCCAGCGTTTTAGCGATAAGTCCGGTTATCAATTTAATCCCCCTTGCATCCCTTGCGGCCATCCTGCTTGTTGTGGGGTACAAACTTGCTTCTATTTCTATTTTCAGAAGCATGTTTTTGAAAGGCTGGGACCAGTTCATCCCTTTCGTTGTCACCACCATCGGAATCCTGGTCACGGATGTGCTGATCGGAGTAATGATCGGTACTGCCGTAAGCATTTTTTATTTACTAAGGGGTAATTTTTATAATCCCTTTTACATTGAGAGTTCTAAATCAAAAAAGGGGGAAGCCATCCGGCTGGAGTTATCTAACGAAGTATCGTTTCTTAATAAACCAGCAATAAAAAAGACATTGTGGGGCCTTCCTAAAAACTCAAGAGTAATTATTGATGCCACATTTTCAACCTATGTAGAGCAGGACATTATCGAAATATTACATGATTTTGAAAACACATTTGCCCCTGAAAACAATATCCAGGTCGTCATAACCGGCCTTAAGGAAAGCTATGGCAGCAATAAGAATAAGAACTTAATTAAAACACCTCTTCCCGAGAAAAAAGAATTGCACACACCGCAGGATATTCTGAATTACATGATCGAAGGAAATCAGCTTTATGTGGATGGCAAATTGGTATCAAGGCGTTACCGGAATAAAGAACTTATAGATTTCATTAAAGAAGCTCCGCTGGCTACTGTGGTCAATAGCATAGATATGCGGGAGCCATTAAATATGCTTCTTAATACAGGAATCGGAGATTTGATTCCGTTACGAACTGCCGGCAACCTGGTGAGCGCCTATTCGATTTACAGTGCTGAAATTGCCTGCCGGAAGCAAGGGGCCAAATTAATTCTGCTTATGGGAAATTCCGGCAATTCATTTATTCAGGAGGCACTGGAAAATTATCGTGCAGGGAAAGAATCCTACCTCCATCCGTTGCTGTCTCCTGCGCTTGATTCAGGGGCATTCAGTAAGGAAAAGCTGGAGAAAGAAGATCTGAATACTTTGGCTGATGAAATTACCCTGTGGAACCTGAACGAATCAAAAATCAGGATTGTGGAGGGCAGCCCCTACATTCGTGAACAAGTGGCAAAAGGCAATATTGGTCTTTGCTCTGCATTTTTTGTACGGAAAACGGGTAAAATAAAGTTCTCCCCTCTGTTTACAATTGAAAGCAAATAATTCTGCTATATCGCTGCGATGATCTGCAAATTCATCATTCACCGCAAATCACCGCCATCATTTCGTCCATTCCCTGGGCATCCAGATATTTCGCATCGCTGTAACTGTTGCACAATAGCTTGATGTGCGTGGGCCGGTCATTGATCTTCACCAATTCCACACTGATATTTCCAAAACGCTGATCGAGTGGAAAAGGCATGGTTCGTTCTATGCTCGGCTTGAGATAATGCCGCTCTATGGTTTCAGCAAACTCCTTTCGGTTGTAAATCTTCCTGTCAGAGGCATAAAGCCGGTAACCGTCCTCTAAAAATTTATCTTTGAGCAAATCAAAGAAATGCTGAAACCCGGCAGCTTGTACGCTGGCTGGAAATCTCAGGAGAAAACCTTTGGAGGAAACGGTGGTTAAAACCCGCACCATTGCCTGATCCTCCTGCTCACTTTTGCTGCGGTGATATTGAGTGCAGAGAAATTCCGTGAGACTTGCCCGTTCTCCACCCGCTTTCCACTCCTCGTACTGCTGAAGTTCGAGCTGCCGTCTTTTAAGCACTTCGTGTATTACAGGTTGAGCCGGGTTGGCTGGGTCGGGAAAAAACCTGTTCTTTATGAGATCAAAGAATTTCATAAGTTTCATATAATGCTGTGATTTACAATATTTGCAAAAATACCTGTTCAGAATTTGATGAAGAATCAATGATCTGAAGGGCCCGGGGATAGTTTTGAACCGGGAAATTACACCCAAAGAATCCAAAATTAACCTATGATAGAGCTTGCGGCAATATTAGTACTAGGGATGTTCTCACAATGGCTTGCGTGGAGGGTGAAGCTGCCCGCAATTCTTCCTCTTATCATCATAGGCCTGATGGTAGGCCCGTTATCAACTTTCATTACGGCTGACGGTGAGAAGTTGATTGATGGTGATGCCATTTTTAACGGTGATGTGCTATTTGCCTTTGTCGCGCTGTCAGTAGGCGTAATATTATTTGAAGGTGGGCTTACCCTGAAGCTGAAGGAGATCCGGCATTTGGCCCATACCGTCAGGAACCTGCTTACCATCGGTGCCGCCATCACCTGGATTGGAGGAAGCCTTGCCGCCTACTATCTCCTGGGGATGCACTGGAAAATTTCACTGCTCTTCGGTGCGCTCATTATTGTGACCGGTCCCACCGTTATTGCGCCCATCCTCAGAAACATCAGGCCTACAAAAAATATCAATACGGTTCTTAAATGGGAGGGAATACTCATTGACCCTATTGGAGCACTTGTGGCAGTGCTGGTGTACGAGTTCATTCGCTTCAGCAAGCCGGGTGACGAATACACACTGGTTTTTTTCACCAATTTCTTTCTCACCATACTGGTAGGCGCTATCATCGGAACTGTCAGCGCCCTTGCCCTTTATTTTATGATCAGAAAACGATTGCTGCCCGGTTTCCTGAAAAATATTGTTACGCTGGCGCTGGTTGTCGGCACCTTCGCTATTTCTGATGCGGTTTATCATGAGAGCGGCTTATTGGCCGTTACCTTAATGGGAATGATCCTTGGAAATATGAGGATCGAGGAACTAAAAAATCTCCTTTCCTTTAAAGAGGATATCAGCGTCATTCTTATTTCCCTTCTCTTTATCATTCTCTCATCCCGAATTCAAATCCAGGATATTGAGTCCTTAGGCTTCAATAGCATTATCCTCTTCTTAGTGGTGATATTCCTGCTGAGGCCGCTGGCTGTGTTTATGAGCACCTTTCGCTCTAACCTGAGCTTTCGCGAAAAGGTGTTTATTTCATGGATTGGGCCGAGGGGGATTGTGGCGGCTGCGGTAGCTTCCCTTTTTTCGCTGGAGATCATGAAGGATACTTCCGTGTTGCCGGCAGAAAACCGGGATGCCGCGTTACTGCTTCCGCTTACCTTTCTGATCATTATCGGTACTGTAATACTCCAGGGTGGCTCAGCCAAATATGTTTTGAGTTGGCTGGGCCTCACGCGTAAAGAACCGCAGGGAGTTCTTTTTGTGGGGGCTAATGAGATCGCCAGATTTCTGGCCAGATACCTGAGAGATAACGATGTGCCAGTTTTGCTTGCGGATACAGCCCATTCCAATATTATGGAAAGCAAATCCCAGGGGCTGCCTGTGTATGAGGGGAGCATCCTTTCTGATGATGCGCTTGAGGAAATAGACCTTGCCGATAAAGGCCGGCTGTTCGCGCTCACTTCCAATACCGAAATCAATATTCTGGCAATGAGAAAATTCCGTGAAGAGTTTGGAGAGGACCATACCTTGCGCCTCATGTCTCAGCGTGAGATGGAGTTTAAGGAGCTGATCAAACCGCGAAACCTGCTGTTTGGAACCAGCGTTGACTACATTCAACTCATCCAGGCCATCAGACGAAAACCAAATTTACAGGAGATGGAAATTCCAAAAGGAACGGATCTGAAATCGTTTCTAAATGCAAATCCCAATTTAATTCCTTTTTTCATCAAGAAAAGCGATGCCCGGATCGAAGCATTCAGCGGGCAGTCCCTGTTTTCAGAGGAAGGAGATATCCTTGTATATATCGGTGATCTGGACCAACCGAAAACGGATTCGGAAGTGGAAGAAGAAATAAATTCACAAAGCGAAAGCCGGTAATATTTTCCAAACAAGGCAAAATGGCAAGAAGAAAGCGAGAAAAGATCCTGGCACTGAAAACGATGCCCAATGTGTTTGAAGAACCGAAAGCATTAAAAGGAAACTGGAATAAGGAGGTTTTTCAAAATGATCATCCGGTAATTCTTGAACTGGGTTGCGGCAAGGGTGAGTACACCATTAATCTGGCGAAGCACTACCCGCAGTATAATTTCATTGGAGTAGACGTAAAAGGGCCTCGCTTACACAATGGAGCCAAAGAAGCCCTGGATTTGAACCTGTACAACGTAGCCTTTCTGCGCATCCTCATAGAGCGCATTGATGATTTTTTTGAGAAAGGTGAAGTCAGCGAAATCTGGATCACTTTTCCTGACCCGTATCCCCGGAAAAGCAAAGCCGGGAAAAGATTGATCTCTCCCCGGTTTCTGGATCTTTACTGCCAGATACTGGAGCCCAATAGCATGGTGCATTTTAAAACTGACAATGAAGCCCTCTTTAATTATGGCCTGGAGGTATTAAATGAAAAAGGTTATAGCGTGCTTGGATACACGTATAACCTTTATCATTCTAATATGCTTAATCATCTGACCGCCATACAAACTACTTATGAAAAGAAATTTCTGGCAGAGGGCTTAACGATCAAATATCTGCATTTCCGGCTGAGCTAAGCGCTTAGTCCTGGATGGCAACCTCGTGGGCTACACTTCCCGAAAGCTTCACTATTTCCTTGCTCATCACGTGCTCCTTGGTAATTTCATCCTGATAGGTGAAGATCACATTCATGTGCTTGCGGAATTCACCGTTAATATCACGGGTGTTAAAAACCACTTTGAAGTAACCTTCCTCACCTGGCTGGATCACCTCTTTGGTATAAGCAGGAATAGTAACGTTGCAGGCTCTGTCAAAGCCAACCACCTTTACCGGCTTATCACTGGTGTTCTTAAAGGCAAATGTGTAATCCGGATAGTTGCCTCTTTCCACTTTTCCGAAATCGTGTTGCATTTGCTCAAAACTAATTTCAATTACACTTTCGCCTACTTTGTTATTCTGGTTGAATTTGTTCCAGAACTGAGCGTTAGCTGATTGAAAAGATCCTGCGACCATTAGCAGAACAAACGAAAATGATAGTGCGTGTACTTTTTTCATAACATCAAATTTTAGCGCGTTGATTCAAAAAATTTTCCCTTATTGACCAATCTGGGTTTTCCCTTCCGTCATTGATCGCTACAAAAGTAAGCGCACCACTCTTTGCTCTGAAACCTGTATCATAATCTATCTTTCTAGTGTCAGAATAATAGCTTTTGGTTGCGGAACAACAAGCGACAATTGAATATCCTAACCTCACTTAACCCATTGAATTAATGATATACCAAGGCTCAGGCATAAAAAAAAGCCCAGCAGAATTAAGTTGCCGGGCTTGAAATTTTAAGAGATAAAACTCTATTTAATTTGATCTAATTAATCTAATAGTTCCATGGCAGGCTCACTCACGCTTGGAAGAATAGCCTCTTATCACCTTGCCGGTGAGATATACCTCTTCATAAGTATATTGATCCTCACCTTTCTTTTCATATTTGAATACAAGCTGCATCTTCTTCTGAAACTTCCCGCTGATGTCCCGCGGATTAAGAATGAGCTTAAAGAAACCACTATCCTGCGGATTGATGGTTTCTTTACTATAGGCAGGAACCGTGAGATTGCATCCTCTGAATTCCTGAACCTGGACAGGCACTTCGCTTTTGTTTACGAATATGAACTCATAGCCTGGATAATTTCCCTGCTCCACTACCCCAAAATCATAATTATCTTTTACAAAAACAATGTCCAATGCCCCTTTCTTGACGTCTTTGCCATTCACCTGTTTGGCTCCGTTTCCAAATACTCCGCAGCCGGTTTGAAACACTAAGAGCAAGGACACTGTCATTACAACCAGAATTTTATTATTCATTTTTTTTATCTGTTTAAGGATATACTACTAATAAAGTATCTCAAAAAAAGTTTATACGTACGCAATTTTAATCCTGCTTTCTATCTGTTCTTTTTGGGAAGCACCGCTAAAGTAAGCGTACTAAATGCAACCCGGATGTGTTCTTCATCTGTGATGTCTATTTGCCATACATGGGTTCTTTTGCCGGTATGAATGGGAGTAGCCGTTCCCATCACGAATCCGGAAGTAATTCCACGTACGTGATTGCATTTTATCTCAATACCCACGCAATAATATTCGGTATCATCTATATAAAGATGAGCTGCCATGCTTCCTACGGTTTCAGCCAGGGCTGCAGAGGCGCCTCCGTGCAGGAGGCCAAGTGGCTGCCGGGTGCGATGGTCAACCGGCATTCGCATCTTCAGCATTTCCGGGCCTAATTCTATAAACTCCATACCCAGAGTCTCCACCATCGTACCTCTCGTAATTTCTCTCAGGTCGGATAGCGGAATATTGGTATTGATCATATCGCTATATAATAAAAAATCCTGTCAGGATATTTCAACCCCGGCAGGATTCATAAAGTTTGCAGGCACATCCATCAGGTGATGGAGTTTATATTTGCTCAGGTACGATATTGCCCTCTACAATAAGATTCTTACCTGTTCTCATCTGCTGTCCGTCATCGGAATACGTAAATATTATCTGGAAATTTTTCCTGATACTTCCGTTCAGGTCCCTGGGGTTCAGCACTATCTTAACAAATCCGCTTTCTCCAGGCTCTATAGGTTCCTGACTATAGGCTGGAACCGTGAGGTTACAGACCCGGCCAAACCCGGTTACCGACACTCGCTTGGAACTGTTGTTTACGAATACAAACCGGTAGCCGGGGTAATTCCCGGCCTCCACATGTCCAAAGTCATAGGATTGAGTGTCAAACTCTATGGACTTTCCTACAGCCGTATTCTCTTTAACTTTGGGCTGTGCGAGAGCTGACTCTATGGAAAACAAGCTCACAAGCATGAGCAGGGTAAAAGCGCTTAAGTTCTTCATGGCGTGGTCTTAAAACGATTTTTTGGTTGAAATAAATATTTCGCAAAGATAATTTGCTTTTGAATAATATAGTAAAAGCAAATAAATTATTTTTTCCTTCAGAAGCACTTCCTTTGCACTGGGAAATTCTTCTTACGTAAATACAAAAATATGCAGAATATATTCATCATCAGGCACGGAGAAACGGAGTACAACAGGCTTGGCTGCGTCCAGGGCTCTGGGATTGATACGAGCCTGAATGAGAAAGGCCGGCAACAAGCTGAGGCATTCTACAATCATTATAGCCATATTCCATTCTCAAGAATCTATGTTTCCTCCCTACTCAGATCACAGGAATCTGTAAAATCCTTTGCCGGCCATAATATAATTACGGAACGCCATCCCGGACTAAATGAAATTTCCTGGGGCACTTTTGAAGGACGCCATATCAGCAATTTGCATAAAACGTATTATGAGGAACTGGTGATAAAGTGGCAAAAGGGGGAAACCCACCACGGGATAGAAGGTGGAGAAAGCCCGGATGACGTAGCAAAGCGTCAACGAAAAGTCATTGACCTCATCATGCAGCGAGAGGATGATGAAAACGTACTGGTATGTATGCATGGCCGGGCCATGCGTATTTTCCTATGTCAATTGTTGCAGCTTCCTCTTCAAAATATGTCGCAGTTCAGGCACCATAATCTTGGACTGTATCAGGTTACGATCTCACCTGATGGAAGACGAACCCTTGCACGGGAGAATTGCATCGCCCACCTCAACCAAATTCTGGTAAACGCAGAAGAATGAACACGTTGATGAACCTGCTGATCATAGGAACCGGAGGATTCTTCGGAGCCATTTTCCGGGTGCTTATCAGCAATTTTATGCATGGCCATTTCCCGCACAAGCCATTCGGAACCCTCACAGTCAACCTCCTGGGAAGTTTCCTTTTCGGCATCATGGCTTTTGGTTTCCTGCAATTCAGTTTGTTTTCAGAACGACAATTTATGCTGGTAGCGCTGGGTTTCTGTGGCTCCCTTACCACGATGTCCTCCTTTGCCTTCGAGTCATTCGAAATGCTGGAACATGGCCGCTGGATCACTTTTGCCGCATACGTAGCTGCGCAGGTATTCCTCTGCATCCTGGCCGTTTGGGGCGGGAAGGTTGTGGCGGGAATGGTGGCGGGGTGAGTTTAGGATCGTTAGCATCATTTAGGCGCCTGCTGGAATTAATGCTCACATTCCTCAACCCTTTATCCCTGATCTTTCCCACAAAAGCCACAGCCTGACGCAGTAATGTCATCGCGAAGACCGCATTCGGAGCGATAGCGAAGAAAGTGGGACGTGGCGTTCTGTAGACCAACGCACCTCCATTTGGCTACAGATTGCCACAGTCAACGCCTTTCGATGGCGCTTAAGTCCTTTCCTTCGCAATGGCAGGAGGAAAGGATCCCTCGTCATTCAGCGCGACACCGAAGAATATGCTGGCATGCTGCACGCCCCACCAGTCCTTCAGCCTCTGTCGGTAATTACTGAATCCTACAATGCGTTGGCTGCGTTCCCGGCTGCTTCATTATTAAAATTTCTTGTTCACACCTTCCTTGTGCCCTATAAAATAGAAGGTAACTTTTCAAGCATGTTCAATACCCTATAATTTACCACTCAATGACATCTATAATGAAAATCCTGCTGATATTCACGCTGTTACTGACCACGAACCCTTTATATGCTCAAATTGAGGGTTTGCTGCACCCAATGACGTTCCCCGTGATGGTAAACCCCGCATTTGCCGGAACCACAGAACATGCGCGGATAACCCTGAGTGGGATGCAACGCTGGTCACGCTTTTTGTCTGCAACCAATGATGCATGGATTGGCAGCCATGATCAGCACTTTGATCAATTGGGTGGAGGCCTGGGCTTTTTCGCCTCCTATCATCGCTGGCCATTCGATAAACACAGCACGGTAGGTGGGATGTATAATTACCGCATTTCGTTTTCAGATAAGATGGCGATGCGCATAGGAGTTAAGGCAAATTATTTTGAAAGTACAATTCCCGATGAAACACTTTCCTCCCACCTCCGGTATCTTGAAACTCACGAAAGTTATATTAATTGGGGAACTGGTATTTTATTTTATAAAAACACCTTTTACGGGGGATTAAGTGTGGACAATTTATTCCGTCCAATCCTGAGGACTTTTTCCGGAGATAATCCACAGCCCCGGGTTTTTAGATTTCAGGGTGGCTATTGGCATAAATTATCGTCCGGTGATAAAAGTTGGGTTATCAACCCATCCGTACTTCTTGAAAAAAAGTCAACAAACTGGAAGATTTTAACCGGCATACAAGCTCACAAAGGTTGGTTTACGGGAGGCGTCTTTTTAGAGGAAGGTAGTATGGAGGCTATCTATTTACTCACCGGAATTCAAAAAGGTGTCATCAGGATATCATACCATTATGAATTTCCTATAAGTAATAATTATGTTTTTGCGAGCCATCAACTGGCGCTTACTCTTTTATTGAACCAAAATAAGACTGACCTTGGCGGCCAAATGTTTAGCAGGGTATTCTAATAAATTTACTTCACGCCCGGTTATTCCAGCACCAGACTCTTCTCTCCGCTGCGCTCCGATCAGCGTGACGTTGAGGTTAGGCAGCCTATCTCCATACTGTCATCGCGAGGAGTGCTTTTGGAGCGATAGCGGAGAAAGCGGGACGTGGTGATCTGTTGGTGATCTGTAGCTCAGCGCACGCTCGTTGTGCCACAGATTGCCACAGTCAACACCTTACGCTGCGCTCAAGTCGTTTCCTTCGCAATGACAGCGTGGGAAAACTCTCCTCATTCTGAGCGATAGCGAAGAATCTGGGAGTGTGCTGCACGCCCGGTTATTCCAGCACCAGTCTCTTCTCTCCGCTGTGCTGCGATCAGAATGACGTTAGGGTTAGGCAGCCTATCTCTATACTGTCATCGCGAGGAATGCTTTTGCAGCGAAAGCGGAAAAAGCAGGACGTGGTGATCTGATGGTGATCTGTAGTTCAGCGCACGTTCGTTGTGCCACAGATTGCCACAGTCAACACCTTACGCTGCGCTCAAGTCGTTTCCTTCGCAATGACAGCGTGGGAAAACTCTCGTCATTCTGAGCGATAGCGAAGAATCTGGTAGTGTGCTGCACGCCCGGTTATTTCAGCACCAGACTCTTCTCTCCGCTATGCTCCGATCAGAGTGACGTTAGGGTTAGGCTTCCAATCTCAATACTGTCATCGCGAGGAGTGCTTTTGGAGCGATAGCGGAAAAAGCGGGACGTGGCGATCTGTGGGTAATCTGTAGCTCAGCGCACGCTCGTTGTGCCACAGATTGCCACAGTCAACACCTTACGCTGCGCTCAAGTCGTTTCCTTCGCAATGACAGCGTGGGAAAACTCTCGTCATTCTGAGCGATAGCGAAGAATCTGGTAGTGTGCTGCACGCCCGGTTATTTCAGCACCAGACTCTTCTCTCCGCTATGCTCCGATCAGAGTGACGTTAGGGTTAGGCTTCCGATCTCCATACTGTCATCGCGAGGAGTGCTTTTGGAGCGATAGCGGAAAAAGCAGGACGTGGCGATCTGTAGCGCAACGCACGCTCGTTGTGCTACAGATTGCCACAGTCAACACCTTTCGCTACGCTCAAGATTTCTCAAAAAGCATTTGCTCAGGATGAGAGACTTATTCCTGACAATGCAAAAGAAACGACACAAATCAAATTTGTACATTTGAATAACGCTCATTCACTCATAAAAGCATGAAAAGATGAAATCAATAGCCCTCCTGACACTGTTTCTTGCAACGCTGATAAACGGCTGCAAAAAGGACCTGCCTGAACCGCAACTGCCTCCTTACACCCAGGAAGGGAAAAATATCTTTGCCTGCAAAATAAATGGGGAAGTATTCGTTGCTGAAGGTGTAATGGATAAGAATACCATGAGTCCGAAAGGAACAGACAATAACTATATGGTTTGGGGAAATGATACGATAGTGGAGATAAGAGCAGTGGAAAAAAAACCAACGGAGGCAAGTGTATCAGTTGATTTTGTCTATACATTAATAAAAGACACATTTGAATTAAATCAAAAGGAAAATTCAGTAGCCAGAATCTCCATACCCGTTGAAAATTATGTTTTTGCTGAATCAATTTTCAAGACAACTGATGAGCATAAGGGCTGGGTGCAGGTAAAATATTTCCAAAACAACATCCTTGCAGGAACATTTGAATTCACAGCCATTGACGACCGGGGAGAGATTATTCATGTTACAGACGGACGATTTGACTTCTTCACAAAATAATAGCTAACACTGAAATCCATGAAACAACTTATACCTTTTTAATACTTGACAGCTTTGCTTTTTCTCACCAAACATTTGCTCAGAATGAGCGCCTTATTCCTGATAATGCAAAAGAAACGACACAAATCAAATTTGTACATTTTGAATAGCGCTCATTCACTCAGTAAAGCATGAAAAGATGAAATCAATAGCACTCCTGACACTGTTCCTTGCAACGCTGGTTAGTGGCTGCAAAAAGGAACCGCCCAAACCGCAACTGCCTCCTTACACCCAGGAAGGGAAAAATATCTTTGCCTGCAAAATAAGCGGAGAGGTATTTATTGCTGAAGGTGTAATGGATAATAACCCAATGAGTCCGAAAGGAGTTGACTATTACTGGATATTATCCGGTAGTGATACTTTGATCTACATAAATGCTAACGAAGAAAAACCCCTAAAGGCAAGCATTTCACTTAAATTCATTTTTGAGTCTTTAAATTTTGCGAAGGAATTAAATCAATATGAAAAAAGCGTTGGATACTTTTACATTCCTGTGGAAAATTATGTCTTAGCAGAATCTAAATATTCAACAAACGAAGATCATAAAGGCTGGGTAACGGTAAAGTATTTCCAAAATAACATCCTTGCCGGAACCTTTGAGTTCACAGCCATTGACGACAGGGGGGAGATCATTCATATTACAGAGGGTCGCTTTGACTTATCTACAAATTAATAGCTAAAATTGAAAGCCATGAAACAACTATTAACAATATTTCTATCAATTTTTTACTCCCTTCATGCGATTGCACAATGGGACTTATTAGGACTCTCCGATGTTAAAGCCAGATGTGTAGCAAGTGATGAAACTAATCTTTATGTTGGAACCGATTTTGACGGAATATTCCTTTCAACAGATAATGGATTGACGTGGAATTCTATAAATACCGGACTATCTGAAAGAGTAGTTAGGGTCATCGAAACCAATCAGGGGAATATCTATGCGGGGACATGGAATGGTCTGTTCTTATCAGACAACAATGGTTCGTCATGGACACCTATAAACAATGGGCTTACTAATCTAGACATAAGGGATATAGTAGCTTTAGGTTCCATTCTTTATGTAGGCACGGCTGGTGGAGGCGTCTTTAAATCATTGAACAACGGTTCGAGCTGGACCGCAATCAATAATGGTTTAAAAAATTTGAATGCTTTATCATTAGCTATAAACTCTCAAGCCATCTTTGCCGGAACATACATTGGTATTTTTATGTCTTCGGATGGAGGAAGCACGTGGAACCCTCCAAGTGGAGTTAATATTCAAACGAATTCCATAAAAATTTTCGATTCGCTTGTAATAGCAGGTACCATAGATGGATTTTATAAATCAGAAAATTATGGAAAGACTTGGATTAAATCAAGCAACGGAATAACTGAGGATTTTGTGACAACTGTAACTATGGCTGGTGATAAAATGCTCAGCGGAACATGGGGTAAAAGCATTTTTTTATCTTCCGATACTGGCAACACATGGACCTCTCACAACTCAAGTTTTTTAGGTAATTTTATTTCAGACTTTGTCATTCATAACAGATCCATAATCGTGAGCACATTGTATGAAGGAGTTTGGAGATATTCTGGAGTTTCATTTCCAAAGCCTGGAATAAATACCTCTCATTTAATAGGTTTGTTTCCAAACCCAACTAACAACGTATTAAAATTCACTCAAATCCCAAAATCGGTGGAGATAATGGATTCAAACGGGAAAACTGTAAAGGTATATGGACAAAAAAACGAGATCAATGTGTCAGGATTGGCTAAAGGAATGTATTTTATTCGAATTAAAATCAATGAAAAACTTATTACTAAAAAAGTGATAATAAACTAACTACTTCACACACAGGATATAAACCATATTAAAATGATGGTTTATATTAATCTTTTAGACTTCCCAACCCCGCCCCACTCCTCCCCCGCTTTCTCCCTAATTTTGCCCCCGCAAAAACTTCCTTATTCCAATGATGAACTACGACCGTGGCAGCCTGAGTGATGAAAAGCTGCTTTTCTTATACCGCGCCCTGCTGCTGCCCAGGATGATCGAAGAAAAAATGCTGCTCCTGCTGCGAAAGGGTCGCATCAGCAAATGGTTTTCGGGCATCGGGCAGGAGGCCATTTCGGTGGGCGTGACGCAAGCCCTGGATCAGGACGAATTTATCCTGCCTTTGCATCGCAATCTTGGCGTTTTTACTGGCAGGAAAATGCCGCTCGAAAAGCTATTTGCGCAGCTTCAGGGAAAGTATAGCGGCTTCTCCAAGGGCCGCGAACGCTCGTTTCACTTCGGCAGCACGCCCCATCATATCGTTGGAATGATTAGCCACCTGGGGCCGCAGTTGAGTGTGGGTGCAGGCATTGCCTTGGGCAAAAAGCTTAAAGCGGAGAAGAAGATTACCGTGGCCTTTACGGGAGAGGGCGGAACCAGCGAGGGGGAATTTCATGAGGCGCTGAATGTGGCGGCCGTCTGGAACCTGCCCATCATATTTCTTATAGAAAACAATGGCTATGGCCTCTCCACGCCTTCGCGGGAGCAATTTGCAACAGATGATTTGAAAGGCCGGGCAGCCGGGTATGGCATGGAGGGCGTGCAAATTGATGGCAACAACATCCTCGAAGTCTTTAACACCATCAATATTCTAAAGGAAGAAATTCTCGAAAATCCTCGTCCGGTATTGCTGGAGTGCATGACCTTCAGAATGCGCGGACATGAGGAGGCCTCGGGCGTGAAGTATGTACCGCAGGCGCTATTTGACGAGTGGGGCAAGAAAGACCCGGTCAGCAATTATCAGGAATATCTACAGGAACAAGGGTTGTTGACGCTGGAAGCCATTGCAGATTTGCGAAAAGAAATGGCTTCGGAAATTGATAATACATTGAATGAGGCGCTTGATGAAAAAGATGCCGAAGCACATACAGCAGCAGAACTCGCAGATATTTATCACGAGCATACTTTTCTAAGGGAGAAGGGAGATGCGGCCACTCATCAGGAAAATGATTTTCTTATTGCCCCTGCGTCCTCTGCTAAAACAAAGAAACGATTGGTGGATGCGGTTTCTGACGGGCTGCGGCAGAGCATGGAACGCTACGAGAACCTCATCATCATGGGGCAGGATGTAGCTGAATATGGTGGAGTATTTAAAGTAACGGAAGGATTTCTTGAGCAGTTTGGCCGGGAACGGGTGCGAAATACTCCGCTTTGCGAATCAGCAATCCTGGGCATGGGCCTGGGTCTAAGCATAGAAGGCTACAAATCTGTAATTGAAATGCAGTTTGCAGACTTCGTAACCTGCGGTTTTAACCAGATAATAAATAACCTCGCAAAAATCCATTATCGCTGGGGGCAAAATGCAGATGTTGTGGTGCGGATGCCAACAGGAGCAGGCGTTGGCGCAGGGCCATTCCATTCGCAGTCCAACGAAGCCTGGTTTTTCCATACTCCCGGCCTGAAGGTGGTGTATCCCTCCTCCCCTTCCGATGCCAAGGGATTGCTGGCCGCCAGTATTGAAGATCCTAACCCGGTGATGTTCTTTGAGCACAAAGCCTTGTACCGCAGCATTTCGGAGGAAATTTTTGACGACTATTATACCATAGAATTAGGAAAGGCAAGGTGCTGGCGCAACGGAGATGAGGTGAGCATCATCACCTACGGAGCGGGCGTACACTGGGCGCTTGAGGTGCTGAACATACACCCCGGAATATCAGCGGACCTCATTGACTTACGCACCCTTTTGCCGTGGGACCAGGAGGCCGTGAAACAATCTGTGCTGAAAACCGGAAAAGCGATTATCCTGCATGAGGATACGCTGACGGGCGGAATAGGCGGAGAAATCGCAGCCTGGATTAGCGAACACTGTTTTGAGCATTTAGACGCACCGGTGAAACGGGTAGCGAGCCTGGATACGCCAGTTCCGATGGCACCTAAGCTTGAAGCGAATTTTCTTGCAAAAAGCCGGTTTGAGAAAGCACTGGTGGAGCTGGTAGGGTATTGAGAATTGAAAGGGAGAAAAAGAGATAGTAGCCTTTAGCGGCCTGACGGCTTGGACCCGTCTGACCGCGCCTATGCCAATTGACTGATAGTTCGAAAAGCGGTTATTGATATTTTTATCTTTGATAAGCCATAATCAAATTCGGTAATCGAAATGAAAAAGTTTTTGCCCCTTGTCTTAATAGCTATTCCTCTGTTGCTTCTTTCTCAAAACGAGGAAAGAAAAATCATAATGACATTTTATGCCGGTCCTTCAATAAACCGGATCCAGGTTATAAAAGAATCAAAACCTTTGCTTGATGGAAATTCTTTTAGTAATCCGGTTAATCTTGGCACCACGGGCGGGTTCCAAACGGATTTCCGTATTTGGAAAGGTCTTTCCTATTCTGTGCTGGCAGAAATGGGTACTTTCAGGCTGGAAGGTTCATTTGTCAATAACAAACCATCTGGACAGACAGCGTATAAATTTGAAAACTCATTCAGTTCTAATGCTACCACATTTTCCGTTTCTCCGGTAGGTTTGGTTTATTGCTATCCACTTTCTCCCTCCTTACAACTTATAATGGCCGCTCATGCGGGAATACTTTTCTCCTATGATTATAAAATATCAGGAGTACAGGTTCTTAGACCGTACTACTTTGATTCATACCCAAGTACTTCAAGTGAATCGGAGAAAAGAAAGGGATTCGTATCCGCTTCAACCGGGGTTGAGTTTGATTTGAATAAACGCCCGGTGGTGATTATGGTGGGATACCGAAGTTTCAGTACGAGTGGGTATAGGGGTGAACTCCTCTGGAACATCGGTGGTAGCGCGATACAATACAGAAGAGAAATGGCATGGATAGCATTTGGATTTGTCCTTTAAATTCAGAGGATTTCTTTAGTGTATTATCCTGAAGAAAAGACGCGAATCCTGGCTTTAGCGGCTTGACGGTTTAGAACCGTCTGACCGCGACTGGAGGTTCCAAATCTCCCAGGCCCTGTCCGCCTGGAGGTGCAGCATCCCAAGGCCATTCTGCACCGTGGTGCCATGCTCCTTTCCTTTTGCTAAAAATGCCGTTTCTGCCGGATTATAGACCAAATCAAACAGGTAATGGTCCGGTGTCAGAAATTGGTAGGGAAGCGGTGGCAGCGACTGCTCATTGGGATACATTCCGACTGGCGTGGCATTGATGATCACCTGGTGACCCCTCATTGTTTCTTCATCTATATCATCATAGGAAAAGTCTCCCTTTCCTGCATATCTTGAAACAACTGCAAACGGAATATCAAGCCGGTCCAAAACGTAGCGCACGGCTTTACTTGCACCACCACTTCCCAGGACCAGGGCTTTTTTGTGAATGGCAGGGTCGAATTTCTTTTCGAAACTTTGCCTGAAACCATACAGATCCGTATTAAAACCTTTGCACCATAATTTGCCTCCCTTCTGTTGCAAGCTTATGGTATTCACGGCTCGTACAGCTTCGGCCTCGCTATCCAGTTCATTCAGATAAGCAAGAATGGATTCTTTATACGGAATGGTGACATTCAGTCCTGCGAGTTCAGGCTCGCGCTTCAAAAGCATCGGAAACTCCTCTATTGACGCAAGCGGATAAAGTGAATAGCCGTAGCCGCTAATGCCTTCACTGCTAAATTTCTGCTCCCAATATTGCTTTGAATGCGAATGCGAAAGTGGAAACCCAATGAGGCCGAGCTTTTTCATTTTGCCTCGGGTACCCTTTTCTCCCCTGATTTTTCAATAAAATAAACCGCCAGGGCTCCGGCTGCGATCAGCAGCACAGCAAGAAGAAACTCCATATTCATACCCGGCAAATGCCACAAAAACCCCGCTTCTATCAAGTCACCGTTTTCTTTGGTTACGAAAGTGCCTCCCTCGTCCTTCATGTATTCCGTTTCTTTCCACGGCCAGATGATAACAAGAGAACCGAATACGAACCCAGTGAGAATAGCGATGGTGGCATCTTTAAAGTGCTTAAAAATAAAAGCCAACAGATAGGAAAAAGCCACCAGGCCAATAACGCATCCAATACCGAGAGGAATGAGTATGTCCATATCAAAACGGCCAATAGCCCCGAGCACCAGCAGGTAATTGCCCATAATCAACAACACAAACGAACCTGACAAGCCCGGCAGGATCATGCTGCAAATGGCCACGACTCCACAGAGGAAGAGGTAGAAAAAACTGTCGTCAGCAGTAGCGGGATTAAGAAAGGCAATGCCGGCAGCCACAGCAGTACCGATAATGAACATCAGCACGGTGATAACGCCCCAACGCTCTACCTGCTTACCTACCAGCAACACGGAAGAGATGATGAGGCCAAAGAAAAATGCCATGGTCAGCACCTCGAAATTAAGTAGCAGAAACTCAAGTAATTTGGCAAGACTTACGATGCTAAGTCCGATACCGGCAAAAAGTGCAATCAGAAAATAGAGATCAACATGTATAACAAAAGCTTTGAATTTACCCGCCAGGAGTAACTTCGCAGCTTCAAGGTCGAATGACTTGATGGCATTGATCAGGCGCTCGTAAATGCCTGTAATAAACGCAATCGTTCCGCCTGAAACACCGGGAATGACGTTTGCGGCTCCCATTGCCATTCCTTTAAAAAACACAAAAAAAAGATTCATTATAGATCGGTTTGAACTAATTTAGGTAGTGCAGGGTTTTTGCCCTCAATAATCAAAAAAATGGTTTTGAAAAAAATAGTAATTCTTATCGCACTTTCATCAGCCTTCGCGCTATCTGGCTGCAAAAGCCTGAAGTTAAATAAGGACTGCAATTGTCCAAAATTCGGCAAAGGTATAGAAGAGGAGCCTATTATTGTTTCGGCAGCGCTTGCCACTCCTGAAACAAGCCATACAATATCGTGTAATTAACTGCTGACCGGAAATCCTCTCCATCCCCCCTGTTTCACGGGTATCGTTAATTTTTAAGTAGTCATTCTGTTGCAGGCAAAAGGCCGTTTCTGCCGGCTACTCCTGTATTGAAGTTGTGAAGGGAATGCAAGAATATCAAATACTCAATTGGGACTCCAGCTTCTTTGGGTTTAAAGTCGCCAGTATCTCCAATAAAAAGCTTGAGGCTGAACATATTAAAGCAGTGCTCCAAAAGCTCAAAGACCAGGAAGTGAAACTCGTATATTGGGCTAAAGATCCTGATACAGAATTGCCGGACGAGATACTCAAAGCGTATAATGGTTTCCTGGCAGACCGGAGAGTAACCTTCGTTAAAAGGCTCGATAAAAACCTTACGGAAAATATTCGGAGCCACATCGGAATCTCAGAGTATCCTGAAAGCGAACCTGACCAAAACCTTCTGGACCTGGCCGTTAGCAGCGGTCGCTATTCCCGGTTCAAAACAGATCCTAATATCCCAGGGAAGAAATTCAGAGAACTTTATCATTTATGGATGCGGAATTCTACCCTGCGGAAATTCGCCAAAACCGTACTCGTATATCAGGAAAATGAGGATATAATGGGCATGGTAACGCTGAAGGAAAAGAATGGCCGGGGTGCTATAGGATTGATTGCCGTTGCTGCTGCCATGCGGGGTGAAGGTATCGGGCTTCATCTTCTTCACGAAGCGGATAAATGGTTTTTAAAAAACGGGCTTGAGCAAGTGGAAGTAGCTACCCAGGAAGAGAATAAGGCTACCATATTTTATCGGAAGCTGGGATTTGAATTAGACCGGAGTAGCCATATTTATCACTTCTGGCTTTAAGTGAAATTCATTTATATTTGGATAGCCTCTAAACCTCTGTTAGCTCCTTAGTTTTCAGCCAGGTATTGATGCACAAATTTGATGGCCATCGCGCCTTCACCTACCGCAGATGCCACCCGGTTCATGGCGCCAGAACGAACATCGCCTGATGCAAAAATGCCCGGAGAGCAGGTCTCCAGAAAAAATGGCTCACGATTCAGTTTCCAGATCTTTTTAAAGCCTTCGCGCCTCATAAGATCACGACCGGTTTCAATAAATCCTTTATCATCTTTATACAATTCCAGGGATATCCATTCAGTATACGGCTTCGCGCCAATAAATACGAAGAGCGCGCCCAATCCTGCTTCATGTGTTTTTCCGGTATCTAAATTCTTCAACCGCAATTTTTCGAGCCTGCCATTTCCGATGGCCTCCTCTACCTGAGTTCTATTGATAATGCTCACGTTTTGTGTATTATCGATCTGATCAATCAGGTATTGGCTCATGCTTGCAGAAAGGTTCTCGCCCCTGATAATGATAAAAACCTGACTGGCATAATTGGCTATGTGCATGGCGGCCTGGCCGGCTGAATTTCCTCCACCAATTATATAGACATCCTTGTCTCTGCAGGAGTTTGCCTCCGTCATCGCTGCGCCATAGTAAACTCCCGCTCCGGTAAATTGCTCAATGCCCTTCGCCTCCAGCCGGATATATTCCACTCCCGTGCTGATAATCACACTCCGGCTGTTAATTGTGCTCCCATCCTTCATGCCTATGATCTTATAGTTCCTTTCGCTCCTGATGCTGACCACCTGACGGGGCGCCAGGAACTCCGTACCAAACCGCCTGGCTTGGCTCAAGGCTCTTCGCGTAAGATCCGCCCCACTCAGCCCGCTGGGAAATCCAAGATAATTCTCAATGCGGG
The DNA here is from genome assembly GCA_040880525.1 of Bacteroidia bacterium. NCBI lineage: Bacteria > Pseudomonadati > Bacteroidota > Bacteroidia > Bacteroidia bacterium. Next base: position 12,288 of record JBBDIG010000024.1, on the reverse strand, counting down.
AACTGGTGCCAGCCTGGCCTCCCGGAGCATATTTCTCTACGAGTAGTGTTTTCAGCCCTTCCGATCCACCATACACAGCCGCTGCCAATCCTGAAGGACCGGCACCAATGATCACTACATCATACACTTCCTGCTGCGGCTTTCCACTAAGCCCCAACCTTTCTGCAAGTACTTCCAAAGCCGGGTTACACAAGCTGCCTTTGCCATCCTCAAAAATAATGGCCGGGAGGTCTTTGGGTTGTAGTTCGTACATGTTCATCATTTCGCTGGCTTCTTCACCGGCTTCGGCATCAAGCCATTTATACGGAAAAAGATTGCCTGACAGGAAATCCTTTATGGCATGAGATGCCGGAGAATATTGATAGCCCAGCACTTTCAGCCCCTGGTAGGGCGGGCGAAAGTTCATGCGCCAGTCTTCCAGAAGATCATCCAGCACAGGATAAAGCTTTTGTTCTGGCGGATCCCACGGTTTCATAAGGTAATAATCCAGCCTCACATCATTGATGGCCCTTATAGCGGCTTCCGTATCAGAGTATGCCGTCAGCAATACCCGTTTGGCTTCGGGATAAAATTCCCTGGCCTGCACAATAAAATCCACGCCCAGCATTTCCGGCATTCGCTGGTCCACCAGAAAGAGCGCTACAGATTCGGTTTTCTTCTTCAGTTCAGGAAGTGAATCGAGCGCTTCCTGCGGATTGCTGGTAGAGAGTACACGATAATGCTGACGGTATTTTGTTCTCAGATCGCGGGTAATCGCCCGCAGTACCTCCTCGTCATCATCAATCGTAAATATGATTGGCTTTTTCATTTTTTATATGATCAAATTCCAACATAAAATTAATAAAAGCTTTTGCTCCGGAATACAAAAGATTTATTGCACAGGAAGCATTATTCTAAACTCAGTATTTCCAGGTTTGGAATGTACTTCAATCTCCCCTTCATGGTGCTGGATAATCTTCCGCACAATGTCCAGTCCCAGACCGGTTCCTTCTCCCATTTTTTTGGTGGTAAAAAACGGATCAAATATTTGCTCCTGAAGGTTCTCCGGAATTCCGACCCCATTATCCGCAAAAGAGATAGTAGCCTTACCATCTTTAACATCGGCCCGTATGCTTAATGCTCCGCCCTCATTCATTGCATCCGCAGCGTTATCTATAAGATTAGTCCAGACCTGGTTCAATTCGCTTACATAGCCACATATTTCCGGCAACGCGGGATCTATATCCACCTGAACTTTTATATTCTTTTTGCGGAGCTTATGATTCAGCATCGTAAGGGTAGTTTCGATCCCCGTTCGGATATTCAGGTCCTGCCGGTCCTGGCTCTGATCCATGTGGCTGTATTCCTTCACCGAATTCACCAATGCAGAGATCCGGGAAGAGGCGTCATGGATTTCCTGCACAAGTTTTTGTGTCACCAACAAATTGTGCAGCCATTCCAGTACGGGCTGCCGGTATTCTGGTCCTACCGTTTTGCTAATGTCTTCAAGATCATCAGTTGTAAATCCACTGGCCGCATATACGACAGAAAGATCATCAACCTCATTAATATTATTATCCTCAAACCACTCAAGCAGTTCGTCCTCCCGATCTGTGCGCTCCATCATGGTCAGCTTTTCAGTGCCGTACGCATGTAGTTTCTCGCTATACAACCGGTTTACCTCTCCAATCTGCTCAGGAGTTAGTTGCACAGAAATGATGTTCTTAAACTTGGCAGGAACACTTTTCACATGCTTTTTTAATTCCTCGCTGGTGCGCAGTATTGCCGAAGCCGGATTATTGAGCTCGTGTGCCAACCCTGCGGATATTTTGCCGAGGGCCGCCAGTTTTTCATTCTGCATGGCCTGCCAGGTAAAATCCCTGACGCGCGAGGTCATCGTATGTACTAGAACTTCGGTTATTTCATGGCAGGCATTGATCATCTCCTTTATATGCTCTCGCGAAACCTGCAGGATCAGTGTACCGTTAGCGGCCATTCCATAACCTTGCGCAAGCTTCGCCCGCGAATACGGCAAAAGTCCCGTGACCTGGCCAGCTTTTATTTCTCCCACATCACGGAATTGCTGGTTTTGCTCTGTGCGCATGATAATCTTGCCTTCCAGCACAAGATGCATGAACCGGATTTCATCTCCTCTTTTAAAGATATAATCGCCTCCGTTATACCGTTTCAGATCACCATGCTTCGCAAGCCATAAAAGCTGGCTTTCGGGGATGTCTTTAAAAAGACCGAATTGCTGCAAGCGGTCAGCAACTTCCCTGGCACTTAATTCCGGATCCTTTTTCATTGAAAAGCGGTGTTGAAATGAATTGGCTGTATAATTTACGGAATTGCAAATTTGGCGGAAAAGCCTGGGAAAAAGCGATGAATTCAGCTTATCCTTTTTTCTATGTAGTTGCTGTTGAGCAAGGCAAGCGCTCCCATATATTTCAGATCGAATTTGAGAAGATCGCCCACTTTAAATCGCGATTCATTCTGGCCCAAATCCACAACCAGCATATCAGAACTGGCCCCCACGATCTCGAAGTCATCATTTTTAGGAACCAGATATTTTGGATCTACATCCAATACGCCAATATCAACAATGGCTCTGTGCGATGTTTTACCATAAAGTGTATCATCAAATTCCAACTGTTCGCCTTGGGGATTATAACCGAGTTCTCCGGAGGGCAGCATTGGTTTTTCAATTAATTCAATGATCTCGACACATAGTTCAAATACGTCAGGTTTCATCCCGTCTATTACCTCGCTTGTAAAGAGATCAAGGCCAAAGTAGAGCGTCTCGCCAATACGGAAATGATTGACTCCTTTAGGCAACTGATTCCTGAGCAGAAGTGGAATCGTAACCGATGATCCACCCGTAATCCATGGAATTTTGGTATTGAACTTCAGGTCAATAATCTGCTTGTAAAGACTGAGTTGGATGAGCTTATCCTGTGATGGCATAATACCATGAAGGCAGTTGAGGTTGGTGCCGATCCCAATCACTTCAATACCTGGTAATTCAAACACCCGGTTGTAGAAGTTGACCAGATTGTCGCCCATCACGCCTTCGCGCAAGTCGCCCATTTCAATCATGATGATAACCTTGTGGATTTTCTTCTGGCGCTGAGCCTCTTCACTGAGCGCCTTGATCGTAGAGAATTCTGTGTTGAAACTGACGTCAGCATACTTCACCAGTCGCTGAATGCTTCTGATGGGTGGCGGCTTAATGTAAACGGTTTGCACTTCCGGCTTTAGCTTCTTTATCACCTGAAGATTGCTGATACGGGAGTCGCTGATTTCCTTTGGCCCCAGGTCCAGTACCTCCTGAATGTAAGCACGGTTGCCGCAGAGCATTTTGGTAACAACGCCCCAGGCAACCTGGTTTTCACTGAATAATTTGTCCAGAAAATCATAGTTGTGCCTGAGCCTGTCCCGGTAAAGTGTTAAGAATGCCATAAAAGAGTGCCTCTGGTTAAACAGCGGCTGTAAGTGTAAAAATAAATAAAATTTGAAGCTTTTTGTTGATGAGACAATCAGGGTTTCATGTAGCGCATTTCCAGGTACTTATTTGTAAAGCCTAATTTTTCATAGAGAAATTTGGCTGGATTCTCCGGTTCCACATGCAGGGCTACGCTGCCCTCGATATTGTCTATGGCTACCTGCATCAGCTTCTTGCCAAGCCCCTTACCGCGCGTATCGCCATGGACGGCAATATACACCAGGATATTTTCCGGTATGTAACCTGACATTCCGGTTTTATTTATTACCACCACTCCTTTAATCTCGCCATTTTCTGATCCTGTGATTACCATTCCTCCACGTCCTGCATCCTTGCTCAATGCGTAATCGAGACATTTCATAATGTCCTCCCTCCTGTCGCCAAACTGATCCAGATGCTGAAACAGGAAGTCAGCCACTTTATCCCTGGAAAAATCTCCTTTTTCACCCGGCATTTGAACTCCGATTGAAAATGCTTTGAACTGATCCTTCATTTCTTTTTTATAATTATTCCTTAACAAGTGATTAAAGGCATAAAAAGCCTTTCAGTTCAGATAGTCCTTTTAAAAGATTAAATTGAACCGTATTCGCGAGCTACGCTGTTAACCCTGAATAAACGCAATCTTAGTGAATAATTTTTAACCGGCTTACGTTATACTGCCATTCTTCCATTCCCAAAACGCATCATAGACGTGAATAAATCTACCCTGGCCCTTCAGTTATTTCTAATAATACCGGTATTCACTTTTTCTCAAATAACCCTGGATCAATCCTATCTTCCGGCTGCGGGGGATACTTTTCATTTCAACATTGATCTTTTCACAGATCTGCTCCCGAAAGATTCAGTGATACTGGAGCCTCAATTCTGGGATTTTGCTTCCGAACTAAAAAATCAGGCAAATTCCAATTGGGCGTTTACTACTCCTTCGGCCAACCCCTATGGAAACTATTTTCCTGATGCCACGGTAGCTGTGCATCTTGAAATGGACAGCGTTCATCTCTTTTTCCGCACTGATTCTCAGGGCTTGCATGCCGTGGGTTTATACAGCCTCAACAGCCTCTTTACAGGGCCCATTGAAAGCAATCCCCATGAGCTTTACTATCCGGCCTCTTTTACGCTTGGCGATACGGTGAAACGTCTTTCCGGGGCTGAAATCGAAACCACCATAGGTATTCCGGTTCAGGTAATTCGTTCGGTAGAGAAGGTTTTTACAGGAATTGGCTTCGGCAACCTGCTTACTCCTGAAGCGCTTTTTCAAAACGTATTACTCGTAAAAACCGAGACCCATACGATTGACAGTGCTTTCGCCCAATTCGGCCCGGTCGTCCTTTTTGTAGATCGGCAGGTGGAACATACCGTTAATTTCGACTGGCTGCGAAACGGTACTCCGGCTTTGCTTCTTAACATATTGGCTGACAGCAGCGGCAGGGAGCCAATAAGAGCCAGCTACACCGCGCATTTCGCAGATCATGCCCGTTATCCTCAAATCAGCTATATCAGCGACAGTAGTCTGTGTTCAGGCGATATTCTGGAAATCGGGATATCAGATACCTCCGGATCGCACGCGGACAATATCTACGTAATTCAATTGTCTACTCTTGCAAATGATTTCAGGAATCCGCTAACCCTCCAAACTGTGGAGGCAAACAGTGATACGCTGGTAAAAGTGGTGATTCCTGAAGACATCAACTGGAACACTTCAATGCCCTATCTGGTCCGTGTAATTTCCGGCATTCCTGAAAGAATTGGCCCAACCTCTCCGCAAATGTTATCGCTGACCAGTTTTCCGGATGCCGTAACCTCACCGGATAAAACTATTTGCAAAGGAGATACGGTAACGTTGCTTGCCGGTGGAGGCCAAAACTATTATTGGAGTCCCGCAACAGGCCTTGACGACAGGTATCGCTATAACCCACGGGCTTTCCCGGAGCAAACTACCCTCTATACGCTCATAGCCGGCAACGCATGCGGATTGGATTTTGACTCCGTTTTGATCACCGTTGATCCCCTGCCGGTTACTTCTTCAATATCAGGACCTCCGAAAGCCCAGGCGGGGCAAACCGCCACTTACACCGTTGCAAATCACCCGAAAACAAGTTACACATGGACTGTAACTGGTGGCCAGCAGATTTCCGGTGGGAGCACTAATACGGCCGGGATACGCTGGGACCAGACATCTTCAGGGAAAGTGGAGGTCATCGAAACCGACAGCAATGGCTGCACCAGTGAAAAGCAATCATTGAATGTGCAGGTGGAAACCGGGATACCGGAATCGGAGAGGCCCGCTGTGATCCGCATTTATCCTAACCCGGCAGATGATATGCTGAACCTGGATATCCCCGCCCGCTCCCATTCTGCAATCTCCATTGAACTCGTGGATATAACTGGAAGAGTGGTGGTGGCACACGAAAAGCTCCGGCCACGGGGAGAGGCATTTACGATGCAACTGAGCCTTGCCGGAATTCCCGCAGGAATCTACCATCTGAAGTTAATGGGGAATGGAGAGATCTCTGTTCATACAGTGGTAGTGCAGGAATAAGCGGGCATAAAAAAGCCCTGGTAAATATTAAATTCACCAGGGCAAAAAAGGTATAAAATAAACTGATAGAAAAAAAGGCTACTCCGTAGATGATGGGGGTTCAAAAAGGGTTGCATCCTTTTTATAAAATCAGTCAAAAAAATTTTCACGCTCCTTTAGATTGTTAAAAAATCCTTGCTGACGCTTTCCATTGGCCGCTTTTACATTCCTGGCTAGAGCCTGGGATTTTCTTTCTAAATTCTGAATTTTAAAGATCCTTCATGCATGAGTTTGTGGCCGGATTGCTCCAGCAAAGCCACCACAAGGAGAATAACCCCAAGCGCGATCAATACCGGCATCGTACCCGCCAGGGGTTGCAGCACAATGAACAATGCTGAAGCGCCAGCCACCAAATAGCTGCCGGCAAAGAAAACCGTCAGGGCAACCCCTGTTAACGTTGCTATTCCCAGCAAGGTGTAGTTGGCCCATTCCCGGAAATAAGCCGTAGCGGGTTCAGGCAATCTCTCCATCACGCTTTCCTCAAATGATGCGGACAATTCAGGAATTTCTTCAGCCGCCAGGCTTGTCGCCAGCTTTTGGTAAAATGCATAAGATTCGTGGCAACGTCTGCATTCTTGCAAATGCTGCTGCTCCGCTCCGCTGAATAGGGTCACACCATCAGCCGCCATTTGTAGTTGTTCTTCTGATATATGTTTCATATTCCAATGTCTTCTTTAGAAAAACTGGCCGTAATATTTTCACGCAGCATTTTTCGCGCCCGGAAGAGATAGCTTTTTACGGTTCCTTCCGGCATTTTCATGATGTCTCCGATTTCCTGATAACTCATTTCATCAAGATGGTATAAGGTAAGCACCGTACGGTAATGAGGAGCAAGCTTTAAAAGCTGACTTTCCAGCATGGCGTTAAAATCCTGCTTATGGCTTATCTCATCCGCTGATTCCGTTGCGGCCGGTTCGTAGTTGAAGTTATCTTCCTCATCCTTTTGCAGGCTAACCGTATTCAGCTTTTTCCGCTTCCGGTAGTCGAGGGCCTGATGGTAGGCGATCCGGCCAATCCAGGTTGAAAGCTTAGCGTCTCCCTTGAATTTGCCAATATTTCGGTAAACCTTCAGGAAAACGTCCTGGCAGATCTCCTCCCGCTCAAAAGCATCTCCTACAGCCTTATAAACTATATGGTTTACCAGGCGCTGGTTCCTGTTGATCAGCAACCTGAAAGCATCCCGGTCGCCCGATCGTACAAGCCTGGCAAGTTTACAGTCTTCCATCATTGAATCTAATTGACTGGCTTGTTGTGAGGAATGTTGCAGGAAATGAGAGAAAAAATTTTCCGCTAAACTGCAACATTGCGAATCACACCCTCGTCAGTTGCAGAAACAAATAAAACAACAAGTTATGGTAGATGAACTCGCAGTAATGATCCCTATCGCATTTTTCTTTTTTGTTTACCTCATTGTAAGAACCATTAGCGATAACCGGCTGAAACGAATAGTGGTAGAACAACAAGCAGATGTCACCAACCTTCAGCATCTCTTTCGCAGGCCGCCAGCTTCGTTAATTTCTTCCCTCAAATGGGGAATGCTCCTGATCGGCATCGGTGCAGGCGTGATGGTGGGCAAGCAATTCGATGGACCCGATCCGGAAATGTTTATCATCAGTTCCATGGTGCTGGGTGCGGGGATTGCACTAGTGCTGTTTTATATTCTTGGGCATTTTATCGAGAAGAATCAAAACCGGCAAAATCGTGAAGAAAGCCTGGAGCCGCAAGAGAGAGACAGGCGATCATAATCTGCGGATCTGAGTCACTGCGCAGGACCGGCTCCCGGCAAGGGCTTATATTCGCGGCATGAAATGGATGATAATACTGCCGCTCCTGCTCACTTTCGTAGCCTGCGGCACCCAGAGAAAAGCTTTCCTGTTTCCCGGCCAAACCACCAGCCTCACCTTTGGCCGGGGTGGTGGCGTAACGGGTGGCGTAGAAGAATATTTAATTGATACTTCAGGCAAAGTGGTATTCAGGGAAACGCTGAAACAGGAGCCTTCATACCGGGAAGTGAAAACGCTTGACCGTAAACAACTCAATGAAATAGCCGAAAAAATAGACGCGCTGGAATTTTTAGAGGTAACGTTTAACCATCCCGGTAATCTCTATTGGTTTATTGAAACGCGGAGCGATGCCGGCCCCCATCGCGTATCATGGGGAGACCACCGAAAAGAGGCTCCACCTGAAATGGTGGAACTTTACAAATACCTGGAAAAAGCAGTAACGGAGGAACCATAGAATTCCACGAACGAATTCGCGATAACTATGGATTTTTAAAACGAAAAACCGCTTGCAGCAAGAGCCGCAGCGGTTTTCCTTTAACTTCAATCCAGGAACTCAACTTTGCCCGATGAGATTATTTCGTGGCCATTTCCTCCGCAAGCTTCATTGCAGCATACGCATTTACCACTCCTCCGGTTTCTGAGAGTTTCTTGAATTTGGTTTTCTTCGTTTTACCGTGGCCCGGGCGATAAACTTTCATCTTTCCATGATCCTGGGCAGATTCCACCAAAAGTTGCTTCACCTGCACGGCAGTGAGGTCAGGATAGTATGACATGACCAGTGCTGCCACTCCAGCCGTTGCGGGAGCCGCCATGCTGGTGCCGCTGTTGACGGCATATTTATCTCCGGGCTTCAGCGAATAAATATCCACTCCGGGCGCAAAAAGATCCACAGTTCTGCGTCCATAGTTGGAAAAGATGCCGGGCAAGCGCAACCCCGTTTCCATGGAGGAGGCACCGGTAACCAGCCAAGCTTCAGGCTCTTCATCCATTCCTTCTCTCACGGTGGGATAGTGTATCACTTTGTCATTATTCTCAGCATCATTTCCTGCGGCATGGATCATCAATACACCCTTTGAAGCAGCATATTGAATGGCCTCGGCCACCACACCCACATTGGCCGAGTACTTTTTGCCAAAGCTCATATTGATGATATTGGCGCCATTGTCAACAGCGTATCGAATCCCGTTGGCTACATCTTTATCATATTCATCACCATCCGGCACCACCCTCACGGCCATAATTTCTACATCCTCTGCTATGCCGTCCATGCCTATGCCGTTATCGCGCACAGCCGCCACAATGCCGGCCACATGCGTCCCATGCGAAGGATCCGGGCCCTGCACGTCATTATTTCCGTAATACCGTTCGCTCATGTCCTCAGGATCATCTCCAATCACCGGACGTGAGTCAAAGTCGGGGTTCAGGTGGTAGTTGAGTTGAGAGACATAATGATTGCGCAGTCCCATGTATTCCTCCCGTGAGAAACCCTGTTCAGCAAGGGAGATCAGGAATTCCGCCAGCTTCATGGTTCGTACGTCTTCGGTTTCAATGCTTTTCAGATCTTTCTCTGTATAATTTTCCTTGCCCAGATATTCTATCACAACGCTGTCAGCCATTCCAAAGACCCTGTGAAAATCCTTCAGGCTTTCTATCATCATTTCGGCTGATGCCCGTTTTTCCAGGTAATCCTTCTTAATCTCCTGATAAAGTTTGTAATCCTTTTTCTCATCTTTCTTTATTTGGCCACCTTTTCGGTCACCAAACTGCCCGCTATACTTTTTATAGAGGCGGGTCATTTCCAGGGTGGCATGTTCCACATTCTCCCCGCTTTCATTTCCCAAAAAATTCCAGCCATGCACATCATCAATATATCCATTGTTATCGTCATCCTTTCCGTTGCCGGGAATTTCGTCACGATTTATCCATATTTTCCCTTTCAGGTCTTCGTGATCCGTATCCACACCTGAATCCAGGATGGCCACGACCACCGTGCGGGATTGTTTATTTGCCGTCAACTCCTTGTATACCCTGTTGGCGCTTACGCCCGGCACATCATCATTTTCAGCATCTTTATTATACCAATTGCTGTATGGGTTTTCCGTACTATCCTTTACCGGCCCTACGGCAAAAGCCGGCAGCGTTGCGAGGCAGGCAAGCATTAAGAAGAATGATATCAATTTCATCTTTTATTAAATTTAATAGTGAATGATTTAGAAGAGCCACCGAGACAACACGCTTGCCGGTGGGCTCTGCCTTAAGAGAAAAACTTGCCGAAATTACCTTCCTGTACCGGACATTACTCATAAAAAAGTTAAAGGCGCTAATAAACAGCTATCGTCCTCCGCTACGAAATTTACCTGCCCGAATTAACCTGCCGGAAATACATACCATTTTTCAGGGGACATTATTATTACATCGGTGTCGCCAAAACTTTATTTATCCATATATTCTCATTTTTGTTTGTCTAAAATCAAATTACGAATGAAACTGAAAAATAAGATCGCCCTCATCACCGGTGCTACTTCAGGCATCGGAAAGGCTTGTGCAGAATTTCTGGCCGCAGAAGGCTGCAATCTTATCATCACCGGTCGCAGGGGCGACCGGCTGGAAGAACTTGGGCAGGCGCTCACGCTTACGCATCCCATCAAAACAAAAACACTACGGTTTGATGTCCGCGACCGGGAGGCCACCCATGCCGCAATCGGTTCGTTGGATTCAGCATGGCAGCAGGTGGATATCCTTATCAACAATGCAGGGCTTGCGCTTGGGCTGGCTGGCATCCATGACGGAGATCCGGAAGACTGGGACACCATGATGGATACGAATGTGAAAGGCATCCTGAACGTTACGCGTCCGGTCAGCCAAACGATGATAAACCAGGGTCACGGGCATATTGTAAACATAGGTTCTGTGGCCGGCAGGGAAGTATATCCCAAAGGCAACGTATACTGCGCCAGCAAACATGCGGTTGCCGCGCTCAGCAAAGGCATGCGCATTGACCTGCTGCAGCATGGGATCAAAGTCTCGCTGGTGAGCCCCGGTCATGTAAATACAGAATTTGCCGAGGTACGTTTTAAAGGCGACCGGGAAACGGCACAGCAGGTATACAAAGGATTTCAGCCGCTCCGGCCTGAAGATATAGCAGAGACGGTGCTGTTCATCCTCACGCGCCCTGCCCATGTGAATATTGATGACATGCTGATAATGGCCACCAGCCAGGCCAATACATATTTAATTAACCGGGGTGAGGATTAAGTAAAGCGCCCAGGGCACTTTCCATTAGCCGCTAATGTAGGTCCCAATTATTTTGGAACAAGCCCGAATACGGGCTACAGCGCATGGTGAAGAGGCGTTAGCAGCGGCCGGGGTACCGGAAACCGTAGTATTCCGCTGGCGCGGAATTGTCCGATAATAAATCGGACCTACAAAGCCCTCTCCATTGGCCGCAATTCATGGAGATCAAAATTGTTTTGGGAAAAGGCTACAAAGTACTGATTGCATTTAAATCTCCATTTAAATATTACAGGAAGTCTCATTAATATTGCATGTTAAAAAGCAAAACCTGTAATAATTTGTGTGTATTGCAAAGTGTTACTTTTTAAATAAAAACTAGAATTTTAATGAATAATCAATTTGAATACTAATATTCTCAAAAAAACCTGTAATGGTGGCCTCCTTGAGACCCGCATCGAATTCACCTTTTTCCAGGAGGGCGCCACTGGGATAAAACGAAGCAAATGTGCCATTGAGCAAATTGCCACTGTATCCGCCCACGGTATGATGTACTGCAAAGGGCTGAAACCAATAGTAGGTCAAATCACTTTGTACCTTTATCTTTCGCTCTAATCTGTTCAGGTCTACCTTTATAAGCGTATCACCTTGTCTTACAGAAATCCCCGAAGTGATCTCTGAGAGATAGTGCTCCGTTGTGGTTTTATAGCTGCACTGCACCAAAGCTGCAAGGCAACATGCTATAGCTAAATACTTTCCCATGATTTTTTGTGCTAATCATGCAAAGTACCTCATTTACTGCGAAAGGAACAATCTTTCGATGAACTAATCTGGAAGAAATGCCAGTTCATTAATTTTGTCTACCCGGGCTAAATTTGCATCTTTGATATATAAAAAGACGTTGCACAAGACTTCTCCCTGGGGGAGTAAAAACAGTAACTTTTTATGCAGACATTTACTAAATTTGGTTGATTAGCGCATGAAATAAATCAGATGAAAATAGCTTCCACAGCAGATTGTAAGAGGAATGGTTACTACCCATTTGCGATGATAATGCCAGAGCGCGAATACACCTCTGGGTCTTATCGTTACGGGTTCCAAGGGCAAGAAAAGGATGACGAGATATACGGAGAAGGAAACAGTTACACCGCAGCGTTTTGGCCAAGCAATTTACCTCCTGGCTCAGGCTGGCCCCGAACAATAAAATATCGGGT
>JBBDIG010000023.1 GCA_040880525.1 Bacteroidia bacterium | reverse complement strand
TCTCTTTAACATGGAGCAAAAATAACATATTGCTACCTAAGCGCCTATACCTAATTAATTATTTAGAATAGCTTTGGCTTCCAGCACATTATCAGTTTGAATAAAATGAGGATGATATTCTTTGGCTTTTAATAAATGTTGGCTTTCATTTGGCGTCCAAAGCTGAAGCTTAAGGCCCGACTGGTGCAATGTCTCCACATTTTCCTGGGTTAGGGTAGAATCAAAGGAGCTAAAGGAAATTCCATCATAGCCCTGTTTTAAAGCATATTCAATGTTGTGTGGCAGCTTTCCATATCCCAATAAATATGTAGGCGTTTCAGGCTGAATTCTCTTCATCTCGTCCAGCACCACCGTGTAATTGGTTTCTACGAAAACCTTTCCTGCAAGTTGAAATTCTTCAATCAATTGTGCAATTTCAGCGGCAATTACCTCCTGGTAAACTTTATTCACGTTATGGCCGGGTATACACTCTTCCTCAAACCAACCCTTTACATCCAGCGACACAAATTTTTGATAATTATTTTCCTTCAGGGCCTGGAAAACCTCTCTAAGGGTGGGAATCCTTTCGTCTTCAGGCAAGCACTGATTGTGGGCGTTAATCTGGCTGGAAACTGAGGTTGGAATGCAAGACAAGTGAATGTTTCCGCAAGCGGGAATTTTGCTGTCATGAAAAACGTAAACAACCGAATCCCGGCTCATCTCAATATCAATCTCCACTCCATCCAATAGCTCCATCGCTTTCAAAATTGATGGCAATGTATTCTCCGTTAATCCCAGTGAATTGTAACCGGTATTCCCGCTTCCCCGGTGGCCAAGAATATAAGGCTCATGGTCCATAGAAACGGCTTGTTGCGATTCTGAACAGCCGGTAGCGATAGATATTAAAAGAAGTAAAAGAAGCGAAATTTTCTGCATGTCCTTTTTTTTAGAAAAGACAAATTTAAGACATCTTTAAATAATTGTTAATTTTTTGTAGTGTGGAGGATTTGACAAGCGGTTCAGGAAGATTTGGAGCAAACCTCAAAAACCCTATAAAACTAAAAAGAAAGGCCTCCATATTTAAAGCCTTTCTTTTCAATTGCATTATTTATTTAAATTTTATAACATCCGTTTTTTACAATTGGTGTAATTCGATTTAATCAAAATAAATAAGTCTGTTATATTTTAACAAAAGAAATGAAGGATGAAAAGGCGCAAAATAAAAGTGACACTTACAAATAAAACCACTGGCCGGATTCTGTGATTTAATTTTGCAGCGCAGGCGGTTTCAGAAATATCGAATAAAATCCGGGTGAAGTGTTGCTCTGATTTTATTCTCAACCATTGAGTTTATTAAGGTTCTCTCTGAACAAATAGACACCCGGTATTTTGTCTTGAAAAAAGAGCAATCATGACCCAGTACCGTTTCGGATACGTATCGTTTGAATTAAGAGTTGGAGACATTGTCAGTCAACTAGATATGCAGGCCATTGTGAATGCTGCCAATGCCGAACTGCGCATTGGCGGGGGCGTGGCCGGGGCCATTCACCGGGCAGCGGGGCCAGGCCTGGAACAGGAATGCCGCCCGCTTGCACCGATAAGACCGGGCGAGGCGGTGATCACCGGGGCGCACAATCTGCCCAACCAATACGTCATCCACTGCCTGGGGCCTGTCTACGGCCGCGATAAACCCGAAGATCGGTTGCTGGCCAACTGCTACCGCAATGCCCTGCAACTTGCGGAGAAGAAAGGAATTTCCTCCATTGCCTTTCCGGCTATTTCCACAGGTGCTTTTGGCTATCCACTGGACGAGGCCGTGGCAATCGCGGTTGACACCATCCTGGATGAAATTCCCAGCCTCAAATCGGTGCAGCATGTGGCGATGGTATTATTTTCAGAACACGATCTGAAGACTCATGAGAATTATCTGAGCAAGAAGTTGAAGTCATGATGCAACTAATCGCATGATTTACCTGCTTATATTAAAATGTACGTATCGTCAACCAATTTAGTCAGGTGCTTTTTCCGGACAGAAGAATGACAGGTGGAAACTGTTCTATATTTTCCACTACTCAGTACCTGACCTAACACCCCTTCCATCCCCCGCAAACCGAAACGCCACCCCCGAAATCACAAACAGCACCGCGAAAAATCCATTCACGCCAATGATCTCATTTACTGAGCTGCCTGGGTAGTGGTGCATGTTGGTTACCAGTGCGATTACGGAAATCAGGATAATGGCGAACGTCATCATGTACAGCGTGTGCTCCATTCCTTTTGCTCTGAAATTGGAGATAATACTACCGATGATCGCGATAAGCACTACACCGATATACAAGAGGTTGCCTGGGTTTGGTCCGGCACCAATGAGGCCCACGGCAAGGTTTGCCCATACCAAAAAGAGGGTTACCCCGATCCCAAGGGCGAAAGCTGCACGGTAGGCTATGGTTGCTGCATTTCTCGTGGCCAGCACGTAGGACATCCCGGTGCCGAACAAGAGTATACCGGCAATTATGAAGTCGCTGAAACTCCAGTTTACTTCATTGGTAAACTGCATAGCAATTAATGGGATCGTTAACAGAGCTGCGGTTAATAGCACAACCGCAATGATTGACTGATAAAATTTTCTTTGGTGTTTCATAATAATTACAATTTTTATTAAAGTACTTTGAGGTGCAAAGTAAAGAAAAAAATTCCTTTGGTGGGTTAATTTTTTCGCACAAATTATTTTAGGCTCCGGGTGTTTTTGAGAGTATGATGGGTTAACAGATAAGTAGAATTCACGGGCTTGAAGAAATAGCGGATGTGCCAGGGATAATTGTTGACCCTAAAGCAAAGCATGATCTTCCTGAGAGGGCGCAAAGGGGGTGTAGTCCTTCCTCTTCTTCACCAAAAAATAGTTCTAAATTCGACCGCTTCTTACATCCGTAAGGCAACGCTGGTTTCATTCCATCTCAATTTGAAGTTTCCGGCAAAAGGATCCCGGATTGCAACCGGTGGAAAAAAGACCGGATTGCTTGCGTAGCCTGCCAACATGGCCCTGGCAGCTTCCGGGTGCTGGTTTTCTTTATGAACAAATCGTTAAATCCATTATTGCCTGAAGATTGGCAGCTGGTGTAAGGATTGATCATTCCAGCTTTTGTTCGGCTCACAGGCGATCTGAAATATGTAAAATATTGAATTACTCTTGCTACTTTTGATTCCTGTCAAGAACACCTGAAAATGCGCTCAAATAGTTTCGTCCGAGTCATTGCCGCAGTCATTTTGGCTTCCTGTATGTCTGTTCTCCCAAGCGTGGCTAAGGGCGGCCCCGTGCTGGACAGTTTAATGCTGGTGTGGGAAAAGGCCAGTGAGGACTCCACAAAAGTAGAAGCGCTATTAAGTCTCAGCAAATACTATTTCAATTCTGATCCCCTGAAGACGGTGAAGTATGGCGAGGAAGCGCTGAAGCTTTCAGAAGAGATGAACTATAAAAAAGGGGCTGCCGTGGCTTTAAAGAACATCGGGATTGGCCACTACATTCAGGGTGATCTGGAAAACGCACTGCTAAGATGGGAATCCTCCCGTGAGGTTTTTGAGGAGATAGGTGATAAACCCGGTGTGGCCAATATTCTCAGCAACCAGGGTGCTGTATATTTCGATCAGGGCTCTTATGAAAAGGCAATGCAGCTATATCTGCAGGCTTTGAAGGTGGCCGAAGAAACCGGTGATAAGCTGCGGATTGCCACCCTTTGCATCAATATAGGGGCTATTTTCAGCGAGAAAGAGGAGACGTTTTCCAGGGCATTGCAATTCTACAACCGTGCGCTCCCCATCAGCGAAGAACTGGAGGATCAGGATGCCATCGGCACTGTGAACAGCAACATTGGAGAGATATATACCAAAATGGAGCAGTATGACTCTGCCCTCCATTTTTTGGAAAAAGCCATAATCGCCTATGAGGGCTCGGCCAATGCTCCTTATGCATTGCTGAAGATTGGTGATGTTTACATTAAAGAGAACAAGCTGGACCTGGCGAAAAATTATGCTGACAGTGCGTTGGCTACTGCCAACCGCCTGAACGCCAAAACTGATGGAGCTAAGGCGCTGCACCAGTTGGGGATCATCGCTGCTGAGCAGGACCGGCCTGAAGATGCTTTGGGTTTCTTAACCCAGGCTGTAGAGGCGGCAACGGAGGCAGGAGCACGGCCGGAAATGAGTAAAATTGCGAAGGACCTTGCCCGTATTTATGCCACAATGGGTGATTTTAAAAATGCATATCATTACCAGAAGCTGCATACCAACCTTGCCGACAGCTTGATGACAGCCGAGACGAATAACAGGCTGGCCCATTTGGTTTTTGGATTTGAAATGGAAAAAAAAGAGGTGCTGATCAATCTGCTCAAAAAGGAGAATGAGGTGCAGGAACTGGAAAAGAACTTTATTATTACCGGCCTTTTCTCTCTCATTATTTTCCTGATCATTGGTTTCTTCCAGATGAAAAAGATCAGGAAGGAGAAGCATAGAAGCGAGAACCTGCTGCTTAATATTTTGCCGGCAGAGGTAGCCGATGAATTGAAACAAAAGGGGCGCGTGGAACCCAGGAACTATGACCGGGCTACCATCATCTTTACCGATTTTCAAAACTTTACCGGAATGTCTGAGCAGCTCTCTGCCCGTGAGGTGGTGGAGATCATCAACCATTGCTTCGCGGAGTTTGACCGTATCGTAACGAAATACGGCCTCGAAAAGATAAAGACAATCGGTGATGCCTACATGGCCGTGGGAGGCCTGACGGGGAATTCGGTTCAGGCTGTGAAGAATGTTGTAATGGCTGGTCTGGAGATGCAACGGTTCATCGCAAATTTAAAAAGCCAGGTGGTAAGCAATATTGATAAAGAACTGGAAATGAGAGTCGGCATCCATACAGGCGCGGTGGTAGCCGGGGTAGTGGGCGTCAAAAAGTTTCAGTATGACATCTGGGGCGATTCCGTCAATACAGCTTCGCGGCTGGAAACTGCCGGGAAACCCGGAAAAGTGAATATTAGCGAAACTACTTACAGTTATATCAGCAAGGACCCCCTCTTTGCTTTTGAAGAACGAGGAATGATCTCAGCAAAAAATAAAGGTGCTATGAGAATGTATTTTGTGGAATTTCAAAACTCAAAATCAATACGCCATCCTGCTGAAGATCTGCAAGAGGCATAAGTGCCTTTTACAAACATTAACCGGCAATTTATCCCCTCATTAATACAATTTCTTCCTGCTCAACCCAGGAATTTATGTCTTCATTTTTTTGATTGAAAATCCGGGCAGGTAATGCATTCAGTAATTTTTTCGCCAGCCGGATTGCTTTGAGAAACTATAAAAAATTAAAAACCACTTAATGCACAAGGTATTATGAATACAAAATTATGTCTGCACAGCTTCGGCCTGTTATTTCAGAGATTCCTTTTTCAAAAAGGAATTCGCAGGGGCATAAAGAACACGCTCATCCTTTTCCTATTCTTGCTTCCCCTTAATGTTGCGGGGCAGTCACTTCAGCTTACGGAATTCGCCATTTTTGGCGGTGATTCGGGAACTTCCGGTAGTGTATCCATTGGTGATGACTTTAATCTGGACAGCGGAGATGTCGGAAGTTATATACAGATCAGCATCCAGGGCAGAATGATAGCCGGAGGAAATATTCACAGCGGAGGAACTGTGATCTTAGAGACCCGGAATAATATTGCCGGGAATATTTCTGCTGCCAATAATAACAGCGTTTCAGGAAACATAGTAAATGCCGGAACCAACGCTGTTTTTACAGGAAATGTAGATGCAAACGGGGATATAAATATTGTTAGCGGTTTTGTGGGAGGCACAGTTACCCTTCCAGCGGGCTCTACCTACAGCGGACCTGTTTCGGGTGGAGGTGTAACGAATGCTGCTCCCTCATTGCCCCAGTTACCTCTGCTGCCTGCGCCTGCTTCTATCCCCGCTGCAGGAACCCAGGATATTACAGCAAGCCAGGCGATCGTCCCCGGGGCTTATGGTGACCTTATTTTATCAAGTGGCAGTGATACCATCACGTTTGATGGGCCCGGTGTGTACGTGTTTAAATCCATCAGCATCAGCGGATCGTCAGCTCATTTTCTTTATGATTTTCAGAACAGCGTTACAGGACAATTATGGATTTACGTGGAAGATGATGCCAGCCTGGGGAAACTTGAAGCAGCCCTAGTAAATGGCGGAGATCCTTCCAGAATTAGAATGGAAGTCCATGGCAGCGGCACCTCATCCGGAGGCTTTGCAGTAAATACGCATAACAGCGCGCAAGGGCTGTGGCTGGGTACGATCTACGCCCCGAACGGTGGGATCAATATAGGTTCCGGATCAGGAAATGTTAAAGTGAAAGGTGCCCTGATCAGCCGTGCGAATATTCAGATCGGGAACAACGTAGCGATGAGGCATATTCCGTTTACTTCTCCGACTATCCTGCCTTATTATCCGCCACCTGTTCTGGGCAAGCATTCTTCTCCGCTTGGATCAGAACTTACCTCCCTCTATCAAAATGCGCATTCCTATTCTGATACGCTTGGAAATATTTTTAACCTGGAAAATGACAGCGTGTATGTGGAGATCATTGCGATAGCCGGTAAATATGATACGCTCCTTGCGCTGCTGCAAACGCACCCTTATGGATTGACGGATATTATCAACAACTGGAAAAGCGATCTCATCATCAGTGGAAAATTCCCTGTCGCCAACCTGTGGAAACTGGATAGCCTTCAGAGCCTTATCAATTTCTGCCGCCCGCTATATCCTCCGCTAAGCAATAGTGGCTTGACGCTCAGCAAAGGCGACAGCTCCATGCGGAGTTTTGTGGCACGGAACGCCTACAATATTGATGGAACAGGGATCAAACTTGGCGTATTGTCAGACAGCTATAACACCATTCCAAATAATCCTGCACTCACTGATGTGCTGAACGGAGACCTTCCCGCTTCGGTCGACATATTACAGGATTACCCATTCGGAAGAAGAACGGATGAGGGCAGGGCAATGCTTCAGATCATCCACGACATCGCACCTGCAGCGGATTTAGCTTTTCGTACAGGCTTCATCAGCGCGAATGATTTTGCACAGGGGATCCTGCAACTTCAGCAGGCAAACTGCGACATCATCCTGGATGACATTACTTATATCACAGAACCTTTCTTCCAGGATGGCGTGGTGGCACAAGCCGTTGATACCGTGGTTGCAAACGGAGCAACGTACTTCAGCGCTGCCGGGAACTATGGAAATAAATCTTACCAGAGTGTTTTTGATTCTGCTATGGCTCCTCCTGGCGTTGTTGGTGGTGCCCACAACTTTGGCGGCAACGATATATTTCAAAAGGTGTCACTGAAACCCGGCACATACACCATCGTATTGCAGTGGGAGGATTCAATCTATTCTAATGGGCAGGTGCTCACGGGTACAGAGAATGATCTTGATATTTACTTGACAGATGACAACGGGGTGGCGCTTTTTGGATTCAACCGGAATAACCTGGGCGGTGATCCGATAGAAATACTTCCTTTCACAGTATTGAATGAAACCACCTCTAATATCATGGTGGTTCGCGCCTCCGGTTCCGGAACCGTAAATTTTAAATACGTGGTCTTCAGGGGGGAGATGACCATTGATGAGCATAACAGCGGCAGCTCTACTATTGTAGGTCAGGCAAATGCTGAAGGTGCCATTGCTGTGGGCGCAGTGTTGTACCTCAATACGCCCATTTTTGGTGTGGATCCACCCACCGTTGCTTCTTTCTCTTCAGTGGGCGGAACGCCTGTAAATGGCGTGGTGCGCAATAAACCGGACATCTGCGCTCCGAACGGGGGCAACACCACCGTAAATCTTGGCGGCCTCAACATAGACAATGATGCCTTCCCTAACTTTTTCGGGACTTCAGCGGCAGCGCCTCATGCAGCGGGCGTTGCGGCTCTCCTAATGCAGGCGAAGCATAAATTTTACAATGATTCATTTAGCGCAACTCAAATGCGCACACTTTTAAGCTCCACCGCCATTGATATGGATGCTCCGGGTTTCGACTTTCAGACCGGAAATGGATTTGTAAATGCGCAGGCAGCTATGTTTACTTTAGGTACACCCATTCCTACCCTGTCAGAACTGGCCTATGATACTTCAAAGGTGCCGGGAACGCAGCCCTTTGTTCTCAACTTAGAAGGGGAGTATTTTTCTCCGCAATCCAAAGTATTGCTTCAGGGCGATACGCTGCCTACAGCCTTTCTGAACGAGACTCAGTTGACTGCAACGGTTCCGCCTTTCCTGGGAAATCCGGGTGTGCATGTATATAATCCGCCATTCTCCCCCAGCGGTCTGGATGGTGGAAGTTCTGATACCCTCCGTTTTTTCAATTCGGTGAAGCATACAATTGCAATAACGGCTAATGACACAGCTAAAAAATTCGGTGAGAAGTTGCCTGAGTTTAGGGCTTCAATAACGGTGGATGGAATTCCGATGGACAGCACCGCTTACTCACTGTCCGACCTGGGCCTTGACAGCCTGATGTTCCTCACACCAGCCGTCAGCACCAGCAATACCGGAATATATTTTATCAGGCCTTACCTGGATGATACCAACAGTACGGATACATCCGTAGTTTTTGAATATCAATTCTTTGATGGACTGCTGACCATTGAAAAGCTGCCGGTGCTCATAAAGCCCGAAAATTTAACTCTGGATTTTCGTGATCCGATTGGAGCTTTTAATTTCATTTATATCTATGATGAATCAAATATTGATTCTGCTGAGCGGGAAACATTCCGTAATAACCTTATCCATGAACATCAGAGCAACCTGGTGGAAAATGCATTTGCGCTGGTGGATGGCCGGGCGCTCGTTAATGGCCGCCCGCTCGTGAATTCTGACATTCAGGACCTGACATTTCTGGTGAGCGCACGCGCATTGGTAAATGGAAGGCCCCTGGTCAATGGCCGGCCTCTGGTCAACAACGTTGTGCCTGATACCCTGCAAATTATTGATGTAGCATTAGCTTCAATTTTTCAATATCAGGATAATCCTGACTCTGCTGCGTTGGTGAGTGCAAGGCCTCTTGTAAACGCGAGAGCCCTTGTGAACGCCAGGGCGCTGGTGAACGGGAGAGCGCTCGTTAACGGGCGTCCGCTGGTAAACGGAAGGCCATTGGTTAACAACAGTACCCTGCCCGATTCAGGTGGTGCAGATGTGGTGGTGATCATAGATTCACTTGATGCTTATGCTCCGCCAGACGATTCCGTTACGGGACTATTGCCAATAACCATGATCACAGGAACCTCGGAAGGCATTCATAAGGTGGTGCCGGGCGCCCTTATTTCTGAAAACTTCGATGTGAGTTATGACCTCGGGACGCTGGAGATACTACCCCTTGCAGCAGGAAACTTTCTTGGGTATGCCGTAGATATTCATGGTGATTATGCCATTGCATCTGCTCCAAGAACCAGCAATCATAAAGGGGCCGTTTATATTCTTTTCAATGACAATGGAGATTGGAAGCAGCAAGCCAAAATATTTGCAAGTGATAGCACTGCGAAGGATAAGTTTGGATCATCCGTAGCCATTTCGGATAAATATGCCATTGTGGGCGCCCCTGAGGTTAATGACAGCGGCAACTTTAGCGGTGCAGCGTACATCTTCGAGCGGCAGGGAGTTCACTGGACGCAAAAGGCCAGGATCATCCCTGCAGACAATCAGACTGGCGACTGGTATGGTTACAGTGTCGGAATTTCTGGCGACTATGCCATTGTAGGCGCACTGGGAGATGATGACAAGGGCCCGCAATCCGGTTCGGCCTATCTCTTCTTCCGCAACGGAAACGGAGATTGGGAGCTGCAAACCAAGCTTACAGCAGCAGACGGTTGGGCGAATGATTATTTCGGTTTTTCTGTGGATCTGACGGAAACGGATGCCATTGTAGGTGCGCACCGTAATAATGATAACGGAACCCACAGCGGTTCCGCCTATATTTTTAATCGAAATGGAACAACCTGGAGCCAGCAGGCTAAGCTTCTTGCATCAAATGCCAACCTTAAAGACAGCTTTGGATACAGCGTCAGCATTCATGGAGACGATGCAATGGTAGGTGCCATAGGCGTAGACTCTCCGGCAACAAATGCAGGTTCCGTCTATATCTTTTCCAGGAATGGAACCACCTGGAGCCAGCAAGCCAGGTTCGTTTCGGATGATGCCGGTGCAGGTGAACAATTCGGATCGGCTATCAGCCTTGAAACGGATTCTGCTTTGGTTGGCGTTTACCTGGATGAACCCAATGGACTGCGTAGCGGCTCTTCTTATTTATTCGTCCGTAGCGGCACTTCATGGATTCAGGACAGAAAAATGACGGCTCCAAGCCCTAAATTTCTTGACGATTTTGGTTTCACTGTTGGCATTTCCAACAACTTCGCGATAGTAGGGGCAAAAGGAGATGACTCCAGAGGTGGCAGTGCGGGAGCGGTCTATATCTTTAACCTGGCCTACAGCCCCATGTTGATACCGGACAATGAGAATGATTACGTGAAATTCATCGAAGGGATGGCTGGCGCTGGATCTGTTGTAATGCTACATTCCGTTGAAGGCAGTTCTGAATCAGCCATTCGGGAGGCGAAAGGGTCGCAGGTTCGCATTTATCCAAATCCTGCCGGTGATGAAGTGAACATTACCTGGGAGGCCTCGAAAGGGGAGGGTGTTGTAGAATTCATTGACGGGAAAGGAACTATCGTTAAACGCCACAACAATCAGGGACCCATTGATATTGGAGATTTAAAGCAGGGCCTGTATGTGGTGCGGGTCAGGATCAATGCAGCGGTTTCTTATCATAAACTTCTTGTTGTGCGATAGCATAGCCTTTTCCTCAGAACGTCCTTCGGGCAATAGCCGGAAGGGCGTTCCGGGGTTTATTTTAAATGCTAAACCACTGAATTAATTTCCGGATTATTCTGTTTCTGTATTTTTGAAATCCAATAGTTAATTTTTAAAATTAAACGATGAAAAATACCACTTTCCTTTTGTTAGCTCTTTTAATGCTTTCCCTGGGCACTGCATGCAAAAAAGATAATAATAATGATGATGATAAAAAAGACGATCCACAGGTAGACACGGAAAAGCCCACACTGAACCTTGTGCAACCGATAGAGGGGGCGACTTTTGAAAATGGCGATACTATGCATATTCATGCAGTCATTACGGATAATGAAACCGTACATGATGTGGCGGTAGCGATTACCCGCACAAATGACGATTCAGAGATCTTTCATGCGCATTATCATTTTGATGCAGCCTCCGCTGAGGTGGATACCTTTTACATTATTTCGGTCCCCATTCACAGCGACCTGATACTGAGAGTAGAGGCATCAGACCATTCCGAGAATGATACGGCCATTTCGCGGGGATATCATATCATGATGTAATTCGGAAATATCCTGCATTCCCAGGATCAGTGAGGGCTGTAGTTCGGAGCTTCTTTTACGATTGTAACGTCATGGGGATGGCTTTCTCTGATCCCGGCTGAAGTAATGAGCACAAACTTGTTTTGCATGAGATCCTCAATGGTTGCCGCTCCGCAATAGCCCATTCCAGCCCGCAGGCCACCGATGTATTGATACATTACCTCACTCAGGCTACCTTTAAACGGCATTCTCCCAACGATCCCTTCGGCCACGAGCTTTTTGATCTCATCTTCCGGATCCTGAAAATAGCGGTCGCCCGATCCTTCCTTCATGGCCTCTACGGAACCCATTCCCCGGTAAAGCTTAAATTTCCGCCCCTCATTGATTACGGTTTCTCCGGGAGCCTCTTCAACCCCAGCGAACAGCGAACCAGCCATTATGGTGCTTGCTCCGCCAACAATAGCTTTTACAATATCTCCGGAATAGCGAATGCCACCGTCTGCGATTACCGGAATATTATAGGGCACCAGCGCCCGGACGCATTCGATGATGGCTGAAAGCTGCGGATACCCGATGCCCGCTATAATGCGTGTGGTACAAATGGAGCCCGGACCCACGCCTACCTTTACAGCATTTGCACCCGCCTGAGCCAGGTTGACGGCCGCATCTGCGGTGGCTACGTTTCCGGCTATGATCTCAAGGTCCGGAAAATTTTCCCGGAGTTGTTTCACTGCTTCAATTACGCCCTTGCTGTTTCCGTGAGCCGTATCCAGAGAAACAACATCCACGCTCGCTTTTATCAGCGCCTGTACGCGTTCCAGCATATCAGGCGTTACGCCAATGGCCGCGCCTACCCGCAGCCTGCCAAAATGATCTTTACAGGCACGAGGGTGATCCTTAACTTTCTTTATATCCTTGAAAGTTACCAGGCCGATGAGTTTACCTTCTCCGGTTACCACCGGTAACTTCTCTATTTTATATTGCTGAAGAAGTTGCTCTGCTTCCTTGAGATCAATGCCTTCCGGTGCGGTAACCAGATTTTCTTTGGTCATGATCTCTGAAACGTTGCGCGTGAGGTCTTTTTCAAACCTCAGATCGCGGTTGGTGAGGATGCCGACCAGAATTTCGTCTTTATCCACAATAGGAATACCTCCGATCTTATTCTCGCGCATTATCTCTACGGCCTCAGAGAGCCGCGCATCTTTCGAAAGCGTGATCGGATCTTTGATCATCCCGCTTTCAGAGCGCTTTACCTTTCTTACTTCATCGGCTTGCCGGGCTATGCTCATATTTTTATGAATAAAGCCCAATCCCCCTTCCCGTGCAATGGCGATGGCCAGCGCATATTCGGTTACTGTATCCATAGCAGCCGAAACGATGGGAATATTAATGGTAATGTTTGTGGTGAGGCGGGTGGTGAGATCTACCTGATACGGGAGTACCTGGGAATATGCCGGAACAACCAGCACGTCATCGTAAGTCAATCCCTGGCTTACGAATTTTTCATTGGAATTTGTCATGTTGCAAATGGCTTAAATAATAAAGACCTATTTGCGGTGCAAAATTAGGCAATGTTTGGATGAACTTCATAGCATAGATTTTTTAAAGAAGGGTGAAGTGGCAAGGGATAATGAAATGTTTTTCTTTTAAACCGTTACAAGAATTTTCTGCTGACATTCGCGCAATCATCCACATTATCAATCCAAGAAGGTACAAACATGAAAGCAATCAGCGCCAGGCTTGCCGGCAATGCCATTATACTAATATTGGTGCTCGTTATTGGCTTTTACCTGCTCGTGTTATTCGGCCTTGTTCCGTATCAGGTGGTTTGGGGTGGACGGCTGGAAACGGCTAAGGAAATGTATGTTTTTGAATTCCTTTCCATAGTGATCAATCTCCTCATTATTGCCGTGGTTGCCATGCATGCCGGATACCTGAAACCACTTTTCTCAAAAAAATCACTGAAAATACTGTTTTGGATATTCGCCATACTTTTTGCGCTGAATACCATTGGAAACATTTTGGCCGAGAACACATGGGAAACCATCATTTTTGGCCCGCTCACTTTCTTCCTGTCCCTTTTATTTTTCCGGCTTGCTACAGAGAAAACGGATGACCGGAAGGAGACCGATTAAAAAGGGACTTCCATTAAGCACCAGGAATATTAGTATTTACGAAACCGGCCTGCACTGTTATTTTTTCAAACATTTTATTCAAAATATGATTAAAAATGGCAGTTATGAAAACGACAGGCTATGAAAAATATCCGGAGCTGAATATATTGGATGGCATCCGTGATTTCGTTATTAATCCTCAAAAGCGTTATGAACAATTTTATTAAACCGGCTTACTATATTTTTTGTCTTTTGCTGGCCATATCCGTTTCCCAATGCAAGGAGCAAAATGGGGATGGCAAACAAACCGCTACCGGGCAGCAGGAAAGAGACTCAAATGAACGGTCGCTTGCAAGCGCTACCGGGACTGAGTTTACCTACCTCATCGTGGTGGATGATGAACTGAACACTCCGGAATTCAGGCAATCGCTCAGTGAAATTTTGCATGATCCTTTTTCGGGGCTGGTTTCCAAAGAATCTTCACTAAAGCCTTCCTTTCTTACGGCTGATGCATTCAGTGGTTTGCAAAAGCGCCAGGCTAATTTGCTCTTTCTTTCCAGCCGCGCAAATGATGATGCTATGGGCGTGATGCTGGAGGTGTTTTCGCAGGAAAGCGTAGCAGAAGCTATGGAGGGCCGGGGAATATTGACGGACAAAAATTTGTGGGCCCGGCCTCAGCAACTGGCCTATATTCCTGCACAAAATGAAAACGAAATCCTGGAAACTCTCCGGCAGAATAAAAGGCTGCTGCTCAACATGTTTGACCGAAACGAGCGGCAGCGCGTGTATAGCATTATATATCCTGAACGTGGACAAAATGAAAAGACAGAGCAGCTAAGGAGCGCCCTGGGTGTTCAGTTGAAGATTCCCGCCATTTACAGAGTAGCAAAAGAGCTTAGTGACCAGGAGGAGGAAGATAAACTGTTGCAAACCGGGTTGAAAACCTTTTTCTGGATTCGGAATGATACGCGGAATGTGGCCAACAATATTCTGGTGTATACCCAGGATTACACGAGCGAGGAACAATTAACGCAGTCTTATATAATAAACCTTCGGAACAAGGTAGGAGAGGCTTTCGTGCCGGGGCCTACGGATACTTCTTATATGCAAACGGAGCCGATAATAGAGCCTGCCATGAGCCGGTCTACGCTCAACGATCTGCCGGTCGTGATCAATCGTGGCCATTGGCGCGTGGAAGGTGATTTTATGGGCGGCCCCTTTACCAATTTCACATTGCTGGATGAAAAGAACAACAGGGTGATCACGTTGGATGGATTCGTTTATGCTCCTGATCAGGCAAAATTGCCTTTTATCAAGCGCCTCGAAATTATTTTCTCCACCCTGAAAGTGGAATGAAATAAGCAAGTAGCACAGCGCCTAAGCGTATAAAAGTTTTATGAAGAAAATATCATCTATTATCCTGTTCCTTGTTTTTGCAGCGACCACCGCACCCATCATTGCACAGGATACCGAAGAACAGCTTGCAATCCAGCATTACCAGGAAGGAGAATTTGACAAAGCGCTCCCGATGTTTGAAAAGCTTTTTTGGAAAAATTCCGAAAGCAATTATCTCTACGATTATTATTTTAATACAATGATGAAGCTTCGCGAATATGACGAAGCGGAAAAATCATTGAAAAAGCTGACACGTAAACATCCTGAAAATCCCGGCTATTATGTAGATCTGGGTTATGTTTATGAGCAGGCCGGAGATAAAAAGAAAAGCGAGGAAGCCTATACCGAGGCCATCAATGAACTGACGGTTGATATGGGCAAAATTTCACGGGTGGCCAACGCTTTTATCCGCAGGCAGAAAACCGAATATGCCATCCAGGCTTACCTGAAAGCGCGACAGTTGATGCGCGATAAGAACCTATTGGCGGTGCAGCTTGCCACGCTTTATCAGCAGCAGGGAGATTTAGAGAAAATGATGGAGGAGCATCTGAATATGCTTCGGGAA
This sequence comes from Bacteroidia bacterium, assembly GCA_040880525.1. Taxonomy (NCBI): domain Bacteria; kingdom Pseudomonadati; phylum Bacteroidota; class Bacteroidia; species Bacteroidia bacterium. Next base: position 18,389 of record JBBDIG010000023.1, on the reverse strand, counting down.
AGCCCCGGGTATTTGGAATCCATGCAAAACAACCTGCAGGATCTGGTAGTGGACGACCAGAACTATGAGGAACTCCGGGTGATCTTATTGAAGAAGGTACAAAGTGAACCCAACAGCCGGCAACTAACAGAATTGCTTAGCTGGCTTTTCGTACAGAAAAAAGATTTCCGGGCAGCGCTTGTGCAGCTTAAAGCGTTGGACAGGCGGATGAAGGAGCAGGGAGAACGCCTGTTGCCACTTGCTGAAATTGCGATGAGCAATGGTGCTTACGATGTAGCCGAAGATATTTATACATACATCGCAAGCCTGGGCGAAGAGGGGTATTATTACCAGGCGGCAAAGCGCGGATTTCTCAGGATACGCTATGACCGCATTACAAAACTCAATAACTATAGCAGAGAAGACCTCACCGGACTGGTGGCGGCATACGAAGATTTTCTGCAGGACTATCATGCGCGCGATGCAATTTGGGCTGAAGCCGTCATGAATAACGCAAAGATCAAAGCGGTTTATCTTGATGAGCCGGAGGAGGCGATCAACTACATTGACCCGGTGATTGAGGGACTTTCGCTGGATAGATTTACAAAGGCGGAAGCCAAAATTGCCAAAGCGGATTACATGGTAATGGCGAACGATATTTGGGAAGCTGCCCTGCTTTATAAACAAGTGCAGCAGGATTTCAAGGATCATCCGCTCGGCTCAATGGCGAAATTCAAGGATGCAAGACTGTCCTTTTACCGTGGTGAATTTGAATGGGCCAAAGCGCAGTTGGACGTGCTGAAAGGCTCTACATCTGAACTGATCTCCAATGACGCGCTGCAGCTTTCTATGACGATAACCGATAACCTCGGGCTCGACACCACCGATGTTCCGCTAAAACTGTTTGCGGAAGCGGATTTCAATTTCTTCCAGAACAAGTTTGCAACGGCTGAAGCGAAGTTTGATACGATCCTGCTAAAATTCCCCGGCCACAGCCTCACAGACGAAATACATTACAGGCGTGGAAATATTCGCTCCAGGCAACGGAAATTTCAGGAAGCTGTAGAGTATTATGCTAAGGTGTATACGCTGTTCGGAGATGACATTCTTGCGGATGATGCGCTCTTTAAAGCCGCAACCATCTACCAAAACTCGCTTAACAACAATGAAAAAGCTAAGGAGCTATACGAGAAACTCATCCTGAAACATCCTGACAGCATTTACGCTGTGGAGGCCCGGAAGCGCTACCGGTTGTTGCGGGGCGATATTATGAATTGAAAGAATTCAACTTCATCATTCTCCACACTGAGAATGGCTGCGTAAATTCAAATTTTGATTTTTTGTATTTATTGAAAGAACAATGGATTTTATTTTTAATAAATTAAAATATTCCATTTTTGCCTTCAGAAAGCGTTTTAGATAATTCCCTAGTATATCAATGAAAAAGAGAAAAATCCTTTTTATCAGCAACCCGATTTCAGGTGGCAGGTCGAAAAGCGGACTCAGGGATGTAATAAAGAAGCAGCTTTGGAAGGAACGGTTTAAGGGGGAGATAACAGAAACGGAAAGGCCAGGCCATGCAACTGAACTCGCTGCCGGGGCCGTTGCAGCAGGTTTCGATTCCGTTGTAGCCTGCGGAGGCGATGGCACTGTAAACGAAACGGCTGCCAGCCTCACCGGTACAGACGTTAAGCTCGGAATCCTGCCGTTTGGCTCCGGAAATGGATTGGCCCGGCACCTCAAAATTCCCCTCTCCATTCCGCAGGCGCTCCAGCGGATAAACCGCTATCGCAGCAAGCGCATAGATGCGGCTTATGCAAATGAGCACGTATTCTTTAATGTGAGCGGGGTAGGGTTCGATGCCTTTGTAGGTGATGCCTTTTCCAAGACGAAAAGCCGCGGATTCTACTCCTATGCACGGTCGGTGGCCAGCAGCCTCCGTCAATATAAACCCTCCCGGATAGAGATTCAATGCCCTGAAGGAAGTTTTCATGATAAAGCATTTATAGTAAGCTTTGCCAATTCTTCACAATATGGCAATGGCGCCTGCATCAATCCTTCAGGAAAAATTAATGACGGACGAATTGAAATTTGCATTTTAGAGCCATTCCCGATTTTTCAGGCACCGCATATTATGGGTTTAATATTTAAGCAAAAAATTTTTAAGTCGTCCTATTTCAAATCATTTTCAGTAAAAGAAGCGGTGATAAAATGCGGGAAAGATGGCTTTTTGCATATTGATGGCGAACCCTATCCGGCCACAGATGAAATCCGTTTGCGGGTGGAACAAAAAGCGCTGCGCGTAATTGTTTAATAATAAAAAAGCAGTAATGGCGAAAAAAAATAAGGGTGGATTAATTTATTCCACCAATCCTGATTTTGATCTTGATCATGAGGAAAAACCAGTGGAAACCCCCGTTCCTTCTGCGCAACAGTTGAAGGTGAGCCGCAGCAGCAAAGGCCGTGGCGGCAAAATCGTTACCCTGATTGAAGGTTTCCGGGGCAGCGATGAAGCACTGAAGGACCTGGGAAAAATGCTGAAAAACAAAGCCGGTACCGGTGGCAGCGCAAAGGATGGGGAAATAATTATCCAGGGCGACCACCGGGAAAAAGTTGGAGAAATTTTAAAAGCGGAAGGCTATAAGGTAAAATTCAGCGGAGGTTAAAAAACCACTTGTAGCATTCCCGTTATTTCCGTGCAGAAAATTTTCCGGAACAAACCAAAATAGAATATCCGGTATTTAAAAGGAAAATTGGGGTTTAGCAATACAAGTCCATCAGGTCGTCTTCTTCTCTTCTCAGGGCCGTAATAATTGGCGTATCCAGCAATGTAAACAGCCGCGCCTCCGTCATGCGTAGGTCGTACACAAGGTCGGAGAATTGGGCAAGGCTTTCCATTTCATAGCTCACGATGAATTCCTGATCCTGCAATCCAAATGAGTACAGGAGCAGTTGATTTATTTCCTTGTATTTTTTTCCCAGCGTAATATGTGCATTCATCATTTCCTGCCTTTCTTCCCTACTTTTCATGTACCATTCTGGTGTTTTTGAAAATGGATAAATAATGAAATAAGGAGTTCGCTTTGTTGTATCAAAAGGATCAATTTCCTGAGGCGATCTGCGGGCCTTAGAATAAACCGAAGGCTTGGTCATTCCCCAAAAATTGCGGCCCGGAAGGATGTGGCTTCGCAACGCATTGAATTTGCCGGCAAACGACCTGAAATATTGATCCGGGGCCATTTTGTCCTCAGCATTATTGCTGCTCCATAGCATCAGATCCCACTCTCCTGCGGCAGGATAAAGCTGGTAAAATTCCGCCTGTCCGCAAACCTCCCTCGCTGCTTTGATGAATTCTCTCAGGAGTTTACGCTTATCACTTCTTTCCATCATCCAGAAGCTTTCAGAAAAACTGAAGGTTTGGTAATGTACTAATATTCTTTTATCCATTTTAATTTAGGTTTTGTTGTTTAAGCAAAAAGAGGCAATTTATAAAATGTGATTATTTTGTATTAAATGTTTTATTTTTAAATTAAACACCAATCATTTTTATTTAAAAATCTGTTTTGCAAAATAAGTAATGATAATGTCTGCTCCTGCACGCTTTATAGAGGTAAGCATTTCCATTACTACAGCTTTTTCATTGATCCATCCTTTTTCGCCAGCAGCTTTTATCATAGAATATTCTGCACTAACATTATAAGCCGCAATAGGCAGATTATGCCGTTGGCGTGCCTGGTAAATAATATCCAGGTAGCTGACAGCGGGTTTGATCATGAGGATGTCCGCACCTTCTTCCACATCCATATCCATTTCGCGGAGGGCTTCGCGGCTGTTGGCTGTATCCATCTGGTAAGTGGCCCGGTTGCCGGATTGCGGAGCCGAATCAGCGGCCTCACGGAACGGACCATAGAAGCTGCTCCAAAACTTGGCTGAATAGGCCATTATGCCCACATCCGAAAATCCGGTGGCATCCAGTGCTTCGCGGATGGCCCCGACCTGTCCGTCCATCATAGCGCTGGGAGCCACTATGTCAGCGCCAGCTTTCGCATGGGTTATAGCAGTTTTCGCCAGGATCTCCAGGGTTTCGTCATTCGCCACATGGCCATCCTTTACAATTCCGCAATGGCCGTGATTGGTAAATCCACAAACACAGACATCGGTCATCACCAGCAATTCAGGGAATGTCTGTTTCAGTTTGCGAAGAGCCTGTTGTACGGCACCGTCATCATGGTAAGCATCCTTGGCCAGCTCGTCTTTGTGGTTCGCCAACCCGAACAGGAGCACGGCTTTCACACCCGCATCCATTGCCTCTTTCACCTCCTGCACAAGCGTATCAGGCGACCAGCGGAACTGCCCAGGCATGGAAATGATGGGTTCCATAATTCCGGTTCCCGGCCTCACAAAGAGGGGATACACAATGTCGTCCATTGTGATGTGCGTCTCCCTCACCAAGCTGCGGAGGTTATCGCTCTTTCTGAGCCTTCTTGGCCGTTTTTTCATTGGCTAATGCTTTTTCCATAGAATTAATGAGTCCGTCAATCGTATAGGTTTCGGCCTCCGTCCAAACATCAAATTGCAGTTCCCTGGCCGTATTTGCTGTGATAGGTCCGATGCAGGCAATCCTTGCTTCGGGCAGCGACATGCCGAGCTTTTCCATTTTTTCGCGGAAATACCGCACGGTTGATGAGCTTGTAAAAGTGATGATGTCTATTTCTTCCTGCGACAGGCGTTGCCGCGCTTCGTCTTCGGGGAAATGCGAGCCGCTGGTGCGGTAGGCCACCAGTTCCTCCACACTTGCACCTCGTGCCTCCAGGTCGTGCTTCAGGTTTTTCCTGGCTATATCAGCCCTCGGCAGCAGGATTTTCTGTCCCTCTACATCGGGAAATTCTTCAGCCAAAACCTCTGCAACAAATTTGGAAGGCACAAATTCCGGATGCAGGCCAAGCTCCTGCAGCAAGGAGGCGGTGGCTGGTCCAATGGCTGCAATCCGGCATTTTTTCAATGCATCAACCGGGAGTTGGAGTGCCTGCATCCGCGCTGTGAAAAAGCGCACGCCATTTACGCTTGTAAAGATCACCCAGTCATAGCCCGCCAGGTTTCCGATGGCAGCATCCACTGCGTTGTAGGTTTCAGGCGCTGAAATGGCAATGGCAGGAAAGAGAACCGGGTTGGCCTCAATTCGCTTTAGCTTCTCAACAAAATCAGCGGCCTGAGCCTCTGGCCGGGTTACGAGGATTGTTTTTCCCGCTAAGGGAGATGCTTGTTTTTGCTCCATTCACTACCTCTTCACATTGGGGCTGCAAAGGTCAGGAGATATTGTGTAGCGACAAAGGTTCAGGAAAATCAAAGTTGCCGGGCCGGTTTTCATGTCAGAAACTGCCGTATTGCGGATATTGATATTTACGCAGGAAGATTGACCGATTAGGAAAATGAATGGTTTCAGCAGACTATTCAATCACCTGCTTTCTCACCACTATTTGGTCTTCCAGTTCAATTTTAATAAAATAAACTCCGGGTGATAAATGGTCAGGTATTTTTAAATAATTTCCATCCACATTAGCCATTGCCATTACTTGTCCCTGCAAATTAATAAATGAAACACCCTTTATTTTTTGAGTTAAATTTTTAATTATTAAAACATCTTTTGCAGGGTTTGGGTATATCTCAATTTCCGGAACATTGGAGGGCCTGACGTTCAGCAGCGTTTCACAAACAGCATAATCCAGCGTACCGGTACACCCGTTGTCCACGCTGATATATCTGGTAATGATCCTGGATTTATTTCCTGACTGATCTTCTGCCATCAAACAGATCGTAAAACATCCGTGGCTGGAAGAATTACGATAGGTACCACAGGAAATTACGTTTGGAATCGAATCATAATTATCTGAAACAGTATAACCTTCATCTACATATTGCTCATTTAATGCGACCTGCTTGAGGGAATCTCCCACGAGTTCAAGGTGTGGAGCTTCCGTATCCTGAACATGTACCCAGCGCGTTTTTTCGCTTGTATTCCCTGCTTCATCAGCTACTGAATATTCAATGATATATGTGCCTAAAAGGGATGTATCCAATAAACTCGAAACCGTAACCTGCGCTGTGAGATCGCCATCTATGTCATCCATTGCGGAATATCCGGGCTCCGGGTATGGATCGTAAACCTCAATGGTATCGTATGCGGAGCCATTCAGCGTAATGACGGGCGGGATCGTATCCTGCGAATAAAGACTTATGACCGGAGAAAAAAAGAGCAGTAAGGATAGCAGCGTTTTCATGGTTCGTGTTTTTCTCAAAAGTTTAATAGAAGAATACGAAGTTAAAGAAATCAGACGCCAATGACATCCGTGTCTTTTATTCCTGCTTCCTGCCAGCGCTGAATTTTAATTCGGTTAGAAATAAATTAAGAAACAAATACTTTAAACATTAAAGCGAAAGTGCATCACATCTGCATCCTCCACTTTGTATTCCTTTCCTTCCAGCTTCAGCCGTCCGGCTTCTTTGCAGGCATTTTCTGATTTTAATTCTAAATAATCTTTGAATTTAATTACTTCGGCCCGGATAAATCCTTTTTCAAAATCGGTGTGGATAACGCCTGCGGCCTGCGGGGCAGTACTTCCTGCTTTTACAGGCCAGGCACGGACCTCCTTTTTCCCGGCAGTAAAATAAGTGATAAGCTTCAGCAGGTTATAAGCCGCCCGGATTAGCCGGTTTACGCCCGGCTCGGTGAGGCCATACATGGCGAGGTATTCTTTTCGCTCTTCAGGATCAGCCAGCTCCGCAATCTCCGATTCGATCTTTGCGCTGATCAGGATCATCTCGGCCTGTTCTCCGGAAATGGCCTCCTTTAATTGCTGGGAAAATTCATTTCCATCAATTACGGAATGTTCATCCACATTTGCCACATAGAGTACAGGTTTCAGCGTGATGAGATGGAGGTCGCGCACATCCTCAAGCTCTTCCTGCGTAAAATCCATTGCCCGTGCTGATCTCCCTTCTTCCAGGTGGGATTTCAGGCGCTTCAGCAAATCCACCATTCGCTGGGCCAGTTTATCCCCGGACTTGATCAGCTTTTGGGCCCGGTCCAGGCGCTTGTCAACGGTTTCAAGATCCTTGAGTTGGAGCTCATAATCAATGATCTCTTTATCGCGAACAGGATTTACAGAACCATCCACATGCACCACGTTCGCATCTTCGAAGCAACGGATGACGTGGATGATAGCGTTGGTATCCCGGATGTTTGCAAGGAACTGGTTTCCCAATCCCTCACCCTTGCTGGCACCTTTTACAAGCCCGGCAATGTCCACAATCTCAATGGTATTCGGCACGATCCGCTCCGGTTGCACGAGGTCAGATAGCTGATTCAACCGTGCATCCGGCACGGTGATGACGCCCACATTCGGTTCGATGGTGCAAAACGGAAAGTTGGCCGCCTGCGCCTTAGCACTTGACAGCGAGTTGAACAACGTGGACTTTCCCACATTCGGAAGTCCAACAATTCCACATCGTAAAGCCATATTTTATTTTAATTGCCGATTTTGTGCAAATTCAAAAAATCAGCATTACATGGTTTAAAAATTAAATTAAGAATTGAGATAAAATTTAATATTTTGATAAAACCCAAAAAATTAAAACCCTCAAACTTTATTATTTTAATACTGAATTATTCCTTCAGGAAGGGATAGCGGTAATCCGTAGCCGGCACGTAAGTTTCCTTCAGCGTACGGGCTGATACCCACCTTATGAGGTTGAGGATGGAACCCGCCTTGTCATTGGTTCCTGAACCCCGTGCGCCACCAAATGGCTGTTGTCCTACAACGGCTCCGGTTGGTTTATCATTGATGTAAAAATTGCCGGCAGCATTCACCAGTTTTTTCGTGGCCATTTCCACAGCCTTCCGATCTTTAGCGAAAATAGAACCCGTGAGCGCATAGATGGACGTGTTATTTACCAGATCCAGTGTTTCTTCAAATTTGGCTGTATCATAAACGTAAATGGTAAGTACAGGGCCAAAAAGTTCTTCGCACATGGTTACGTATTTTGGCGCTTTGGCCAGAATAACCGTGGGCTCAATAAAATAACCTTCGGATTTATCATAATTTCCACCGGCTATTATTTCTGCATCGCCACTCTCTTTTGCCTCATCAATATATTTTGCCAGTTTATTAAATGCATTCTCATCAATCACGGCATTCACAAAATTTGAAAAATCCTCTGGCGGGCCAAGCTTGATGGTTTTTAGATCGCTAAGCAATAATTCCTTCACTTTGTCCCAAAGGTTAGCGGGAATATAAGCGCGTGAAGCGGCAGAACATTTCTGGCCCTGGTACTCGAAAGCGCCACGCACCAGTGCTGTTGCCACTTCTTCAGCTACTGCCGATTGATGCACCATCACGAAGTCCTTGCCGCCTGTTTCGCCCACAATGCGCGGATAGGTTCTGAATGTGCTGATATTGTCACCAATCTTCTTCCAGATGGACTGGAAAACTCCGGTGCTGCCCGTAAAATGGATCCCGGCAAAATCAGGATGCTGAGAGCAAACGTCAACCGTTTTTTCTCCCGGAGCAAACAGCAGGTTGATTACACCGGCTGGCAGTCCTGCTTTTTCCAGCACTTCCATAATTACCTGCGCGCTCAGCAATTGCTTCAGCGAAGGTTTCCAAACCACCACATTTCCCATGAGCGCAGGAGCCGTGGGAAGATTGCCGCCAATAGCCGTGAAGTTGAATGGCGTTACGGCCAGCACAAATCCTTCGAGCGGACGGTATTCCATGCGGTTCCATATTCCGGGTGATGATACCGGTTGCTGCTGGTACAGTTCCTCCGCAAAAGCCACATTGAACCTGAGAAAATCAATGAGTTCGCAGGCAGAATCAATCTCTGCCTGGTAGGCGTTTTTGCTTTGCCCGATCATGGTTGCAGCATTAATCCTGGCGCGGTATGGCCCTGCAATAAGATCGGCTGCCCGCAGGAAGATAGCGGCACGCTGCGGCCAGGGCATTTCGGCCCAGGATTGCTGTGCATTCAAGGAGGCTTCAATGCACTGATTTATGTGTGATTCATTGCCATAATGATATTGGCCGATCAACGTATCCAGCTTATGAGGCGGGCGGATCTCGCGTATATCTGCGGTCTCAGTCGGCTTTCCATCTATCACCATCTTCACTTCCACAGGGGCACTGCAGTAATAGTGATCTATAGCGGCCTTGAGTTCTTTTCGCTCCGGGGATCCGGGCGCATAACTTTTAACCGGTTCGTTGATAGGTTTGGGTACGGTAAATACTGCGTTTGACATTGGGTTGTGTTTTTCTGATCCAAGAATTTTTCGCGGTGCAAAATTAGGCATTTTACCAGCGGATCGCCCTTGTTTCCATGATCTTTTGACAAAGATGCGGGATCAGAAAATTGAAATTGCTTTTGTTCGGAAATTGAATTATTACCAAAATCTTAATAGTCCGGGAATGCAATTATGAAGGACAATCTTCAAAAAATAAATTTATAGCATAGGCAAATTTTTAAACCTGGGCAATGCTATAAAAATTCAGCAAAAAGTGTTGCAACCGGTTACCGGAACAATTACCATTAATTTCCACAGAGCTATGTTGCAGGCTGTGGTTTGCGTTTCAGGATAAGCGCGCTCAGGATGGCTACGACCAATCCGATGGGAAATATTTCAAGGAAAGTAAATCCTGCCATTACGAAGGGATTCTTGTACATTTCCATCCACTCTTCCATTTCTGCAATCTGTTCCTGTTTTTCTTCTTCCGTCAGGTCAGGCTCTGCGTCAAGTTTTTCCACCTGATGTTTCTGGTATTTGTCGGCAAAGTCGGGCATAAAGTTGGGGTAATACACCATCCATCCCACCACATAAATTCCGGAAGCCACCAGCACAATATAGAGGCCGGTGAGAAAAGCAGTCTTAAAAGAAATAATACCATCGAGGTGGCGGTCGCGGTACACCTTAATGCCCAGGAACACAGTGGATAGTGCCAGCAGCATTGCCGTGTATCCTATAACCTCACCTTTGTCGAAATCAAAAGTTCCGTCCTCTGACTGCCAAACCATTCCCATTATGAACCAACTGAAGATCATAATAGCTCCGGCAATGCTGCCGGAAATCCAGATAATTTTTCTCATGATTTTTATGATTTTAAATTTTGACGCAAATCAATGACGAGGGCATAGAAACCCGGTCATACCTTTGGGTGATTTTCCTCATTTCACCCCAACGGGTGAGGTGATCAGGTTCATTTCCTGAGCCCGCTGTACCGCCTGCGTCCTGCGTTTTACCTCCAGTTTGCTGTAGATATTTGAGGTGTGCGTTTTAATGGTATTTCGCGAAACAAAAAGCTGCGTTGCAATTTCCTGATTGGTATATCCTCTTGCCATCAGTTCCAGCACCTGGAGTTCCCGCGAACTGAGTTGGGAGGCTGCAATTTTCGCCCGGTCAGGATGGGCTACGGATGCAGGGGAATTTTTTTCGTGCTTCTTCCTGAAAATGCCGCTGCCAAGAAGAATTCCGATGCCGGCAAAAATGATGGCTATGATACCGCCATATAATTCCAGTGAAAGATCGCGCAGCATAACGCGATACTGGAGCGTTTGCAAAAGCAAGAGAAGCAAGCCCATGATAAGTCCGAAGAGGAGATAGCTGTATTTCATTGAAGCAGGCAGTTTCGGCTTTTCATAGGACGAATTTCAGCATTCCGTCATTAAAGAGCAGGATGCCGGCTCAGGATAAGGAAAAGAAGTTCAGAAGAAACTGGAAAACCGGTTTAGTCATTCCAGCAGCATTTTGTAGGGTTTTTCTATCACTTCGCAGATCCAGCGGAGGAAGCGGGCGGCAGTTGCACCATCAATCATCCTGTGGTCATAGCTGAGCGAAAGCGGAAGGACTTGCCGCGGCTCGAATTGTTCGTTGCGCCAAACGGGTTTTGTTGCAGTTCGGCTCACGCCCAAAATAGCTACCTGCGGCTGATAAATGATAGGCGTGAAGTTGGTTCCGCCAATGCCGCCAAGATTGGAGATGATGAAGTTTCCGCCCTCCATCTCCTCCTTTGTCAGCTTTTGGTTCCGGGCCTTTTCAGCCATTTGGTCAAGTTCCAGGGCTAAATCAATTACCGGCTTTTTGTCCACATCGCGGATTACCGGTACCAACAGCCCGTTCTCCGTATCTGCAGCAATCCCGATATGGATGTAATGCTTCAGCACCATCTCGTTTTTCTGCATATCAAGGCTGGCGTTAAATTCCGGGAATTCTTGTAAAGCGACTGCGGAGATCTTCAGTAAAATGGCCGTTACCGTGAGTTTACCTCCCTTTTTAGCTACTTCCTCGCCATAATCTTCGCGGAATTTCTCCAGCCCTGTAACGTCAGCTTCATCGAAATGCGTAACGTGCGGGATCTGTCGCCAGGCACTGGCTACGTGCTGAGCCGTTGTTTTCCTGATTCCGCTGAGCGGCTTGCGCTCCACCTTTCCCCATCGCGAGAAGTCCGGCAAGCTGCTTTCAGGTGCGGCAGTCGCCCGGCCCGATATAATTTCGCTGGCGAATGCTTTTACATCATCTTCCAGGATTCGTCCTTCCGGTCCGCTGCCGCGTATTTCCGTCAGCTTCACGCTAAGTTCCCGCGCCAGCCTTCTCGCTGAAGGCCCTGCTGCGGCCTCATCAGTTTCTGACCTGGATTCCGCCTCTACTTGCGGTTTCTCCTCTTCACTGGATTTTTCTTTCTTGTCTTTCTCTTTAGCTTTATTTTTCTCTTCTTCTTCTTGCGATGATTCTTCTTTTTCCGGCTTAGCCTCTTTTTTATCTTTATCCTTCTTTTCCTTTGGTTCCTCTTTTACCTCTTTATCATTTTCCTCCTCCTTTTCTTTTTCTTTTTTCTCTGGCTTTTCTTTCTGGTCTTCCTCCGGAGTTTCTTCCTCATCTTCCTCCTTGTCCCCATCCTCCCCATTTTCATCTTCCAGAAGCAGGATCACATCCCCCACAGAAATTTCATCTCCCTCAGCAACTTTTATTTCTTTCACCTTTCCGGCAGCGTCAGACGGCACTTCCAGGGAAGCCTTGTCAGATTCCACGGTAATCAGCGACTGCTCTTTCTCCACAGTATCTCCTTCCTTCACCAGGATTTCACTTACGGTTGCCGAATCAGCACCTTCAGCCATTTTCGGGACTTTCACTTCTCTTGCCATTGCGCAGCATTTATTTGGGTTAGATGTATCGCATGTTTCCCGGAAGTTCGTCTCCGGCTCATGCAGATGTGAACTTAACACTGAGCTTTCTTCAAGGTTGAAAAAATGCCTGGCAAACGGAAAAGGAGGCAGGAATGCTGCGGGCCGCCTGTGTTGTGATCTTTTAAAAAATACGCATATTTGACAGGAATAATTTTCCGACAGAAATAGTCTTAATGCCTTGAATTATATAAAAAAATATGAGTGTACTGAAAAGCCTGCCGGAGCTTCTGCAAGCGGAAGTGATCACACCTGAAACGGCAGACAAAATCCGCGATTATTATAATAGCAAGGAAAGTTCATCCGTCAACCGGCTATTCATAGTTTTTGGAATACTGGGCGCTATTTTAGTCGGGCTGGGAATTATCCTGATCATCGCTCATAATTGGGACGAATTTTCAAGAACGGTGAAGGTGGTGTTTGCTTTTTTACCGCTTCTTGCGGGCCAGGTGCTTTGCGGTTATAGCCTTATTAAACAACCGGACAGCACCGCCTGGAAAGAGGCCAGCACGGCTTTTTTGTTTTTTGCCGTGGGGGCAAGCATTTCGTTGGTCAGCCAGATTTATAATATTCCCGGCAACCTCAGTTCCTTTCTGATGACGTGGATGTTGCTGTGCCTGCCGCTGGTTTACGTAATGAAGTCCTCCGTTACCTCTTTGCTTTATATTATCGGGATAACTTATTTCGCCTGCGAAACCAATTATTGGTCATATCCATCCACCGAATCCTATTGGTACTGGCTAATGTTTGCGGGCGTTTTGCCGCATTATTATTATTTGTACGGAAAGCAGCCTGATAGCAATTTCATGGTGATGCACAACTGGATTTTTCCGGTTTCGCTGATCATTGCACTTGGCACCGTGGCGAAAAATACGGATGAATTAATGTTCATTGCCTATATGAGCCTGTTTGGCGTATTTTATCTGGTTGGGATGTCAGGATATTTCAGGCAGCAAAAAACGCGGAACAACAGCTTCAGGGTATTAGGTTCAGCGGGCACGCTTATTCTGCTGCTGATATTGAGCTTCGATGGGTTTTGGGAAGATTTGCGAAGCAGGAATCTTCTTTTAAATGAAATAATATTGGCGCCTGAATTTTATGCTTCTGTGGTTTTATCATTGGCGGCAGCGGGGCTTTTTTATATTAATTTCAAAAAGGAAAGGATAAAGGCAAATGAACCCTTCGCATTTATTTTTATGCTGTTTATCGTCACTTTTATAATTGGAGGGGTTTTGCCTTTTGCCGTGGTATTGATCAATTTGTATGTTCTTACCATTGGGATTTTGACAATTATGGATGGCGCGAAAAAGTTCCATTTGGGAATATTAAATTATGGGTTGCTGATAATTACAGCGTTGGTGGTTTGCCGGTTTTTTGACACCGACCTGAGTTTTGTAATGCGGGGAATTTTGTTCGTATCAGTGGGAGCAGGGTTTTTTGCAACAAACTATTGGATGCTTAAAAAGAGGAAAACAAATGAATAGCAAAAAAATAATTATGATCGTTTTTGTAATGGTTGCGCTGGTGCAAATTTATGTTCCTGCCAAAATGATTATGGACCGGGAGAACGTATTGCGCACGGGAACTGAATACAAATTCAGGACAGCACCGGTTGATCCGTCCGATCCTTTCAGAGGGAAGTACATTACCCTGAACTTTGCAGAGAACACCGTGGGAGTTCAAAATGAAGACGACTGGGTTTCGGGTGAATCCGTTTATCTTTCTCTGAAAACGGATGAGGAAGGTTTTGTTAAAATTAATTCGGTATCAAAGGAAAAGCCTGATGAAAGCGAGGATTTCCTGAAAGCCAAAGTGTGGTTTGTTTCGGGAGATACGACAAATATATTGACAGTTCAGTATCCATTTGACAGGTATTATATGGAGGAATCAAAGGCTTACCCAGCGGAATTGGCCTACATTGATTCCCAGCAGAACGATAGTTTAGAAACGTATGCTTTGGTGAGAATTAAAAACGGGGAGGCCGTGCTGAAGGACGTGCTGATTGATGGCATTTCAATAAATGAAATAGTAAAAGCTCAGCAGGAAGAATAAGGAGAAATTGAGATTTATATAATTAGCTGTAATTATTTTTTTAGAATTAAAAAAGCCGGGACTTTTTAAAATCCCGGCTTTAACATATAGAAAAAATGAACGTGAAATAGTTATCGCAAAACAACCTTTTGAGTTGTGTAATGAACACTGCTGTTCCTGTCAGTAATTCGCAATAAGTAAATGCCACGTGGCAAATCATCGGTAGGAATAATAATGGAATTCCTGCCGTTTTCCAAATTATTAAGATAAACCGTTTGTCCGGTCAATCCGATCATTTCTACATGATAATTGGCAGCCGAAGAAGGGTTGCTGATGGAGAGATTCAATTCATCCTGCGCAGGATTGGGGAATACCCGCACCTGAATGGTTGCTGCGGGTTTTGGTGTAATTCCTACAGACCCGGAGGAGTCCAGCCCCTCGTCTATACTGCTGAAGAATACGAGGCCGCCCCGCTCGCTGCCCACGATCAGGTCAGGCAATGAATCCTTATTAATGGAAGCTGTGGTAACGGTAGAGAAATACCCAAGTTTTCTGTTTACGCCCCGCTCTAAAATGTAATTATAAAATACGGTATCCAGTTCCTGCCATTCAGCGTTGGGATCAGCGCCAACTTCAAAAAAGAATATTTTGCCGTTCAGCGATCCGCTCACCAGTTCAGGCGTTCCGTCTCCGTTAAAATCGGCAATTACAGGCGCAGATGCTCCGGTAGATTCCATAACAATTGTGGAGTCAATGATATTTCCGGAGGTATCATAATCATAGGTGTAGAAAAAGGAGTTGGTGTGAATATTCCCAAGCGTTTCGGTAATCAAAGTATAAGAAGGATTTCCGGTTTGGCCAGTATTCTGGTAATAATTTATGTTGCCTCCGGCTTCTCCAATGATCAGGTCATTTTTTCCATCGCCATTTAAATCATAAATAAATGGAGCCGTTATATATCCAATGTCGCTCCCCATATTTTTGAAATCATTTGTCTTGAAGGTAAACTCCATTGGGTTTCCAGCTTCTGCGGTATTTTCATAATAGATGAAATTTCCGAAGCGCGTGCCGATGAGCAGGTCTGACGAATTATCACCATTAATATCTCCGAAAGCCGGTCGCAGATCAGAATGTCCCTGCTGTTTTAAAGAAAGATAATCATCGTCCTTGAGTACGTATATCGGATCGGTGGCCGACCCGATATTCTCATAGAGCACAAGCCGGTCTGCCATATTGAAATTTTCCATGTACTCTCCTGCGGTAGCCACAATCAGGTCCATGTCTCCGTCTGCGTCAATATCCACAAATACCGGTGCCGTCTTGCTTCCCAGGTCCAGCATCTCCTCCTGAAGGAATCTGCTGGTTTTGAATTCAAAGTCGGGATTGTTGTCGGCACCGTTGTTCAGATAGAGCCACACCTGGTTCAGTTTTTTCCCAGCTCTTGGTTCGAAGGGCGCGGAAACCATATCCCTGATGCCGTCTCCGTTTACATCAACATAAAAGGCTGCGGGCGAATAGAAAATATCTACCGGCACGGTAGAGGCCGGGAAAGCCGTATCATACGAAATGAAAGTATCCACTCCTCCATTGTTAAGTTCTTTAGTGCCGTTGGTATACAAAATGAGGTTTGGGTAACTGATATCTCCCACCACAAGGTCTTTATCATTGTCGCCATCCATATCCAGCGCAAGGAGCGTGGAGCCGGCATGTTTTTTATTTTGTCCTTCATCCGGATCTTCTAAACGCAATCTGTTGCAGTTCGTATCTCGCGGGCCGCAACTGATACCGAGGATCGGAGCGTTGGTGGTGGAGCTTTCCAGCCATTTTCCGAAGCACTCATCCATGAGGCAAAACCTCAGGCTGTCAGGATTTAATGAAACATTGCGGTAGTAATATACATATCCGCCCAGCGTTCCGAAGTTCAGAATATCCAGCCTGCCATCTCCATCCACATCCGTCAGCGCGGGTAAATCCGTGTTCCCGATGAAAACGTTGGTTTCATAATTATTGTGTGGAAACAGCACCTGTGGCGTGCGCAATTCAAATGAAAGCTGATCATTTTCAGAAGTATTTTCCCAGATCTCCATGCCGCTGCCGAGGCGTGAATAAGTAAAGAAATCAGGCAAGCCGTCATTGTTATAGTCGGCCAGCAGCATGAAATTACGCGCAGGTGGAAAGAAGTCTGCATAATCCTGGCGGTAGCGAAAGGACATTTCCCCCCGCTCTCCCTCGTCAATAAAAGGCAGTATCTGGTTTCCTGAAATATCGAATACCAGAAGATCCTGCTTTCCATCGAAGTTCATGTCAATATTGGAGAATTGCGGACCAACCAGCCCCCCGGCAAAGGGATTATAGAGTGTGTCGTGGTTTGAACCTGATACGATCTTCGGAGTAACACTTGGGTAGAGCTTCACCTGCTGAGCGGTTGCAGAACAGGTGAAGAGAATGGCAACGACAGAGAGTAAGTAATACTTCATCATTCAATATTTATGGGTACAATTTAAGACAAATATTTTGCAGCAAATAGGGAAAGAACGTCCGGTTCTTTTCCTATGATACAAATTATCTTTCCAAAACGTTCTCTTCTGCTGTTGCATTGATTTGTTGAGTGTTGATGTTTTTTGAGGGAAAATTAAACGATAATTTATTTATAATCCAGGTTTTGATTAAAATCGTACCACCTAAGAGCGGTTAATGCAGGTCCGATTTATTACCGGACAATTCCGCGCCAGCGGAATACTGCGGCTTTCTGGCTTGCGACCGTTGCCAACGCCTCATCACCATGGGCTGTAACCCGTATCCGGGCTTGTCCCAAAATAATTGGGACCTGCATTATTGCAGCAGAGGCAGGTGATCTCCCGTTTATTTTTATGCTTGAAAATTGATGTAAATTGGCTGCTATTATAAAATGAATGGATATGTCAGAATTCAGTGTTATTAAAACGGACTCCAGGGACGATAAAGAACTCTTATTGAAACTTGCAGAGAAGATAGGTTTCAAAGTATTATCGTTGGAGGAAGCGGAAGATGAGCTTTTTTCCAAAGCTATTGATGCAGGACTAAAGAGTGCTAAAGTGGATCGCAAGGATATATTGGATGCCTTAAAATGAAGGTTGAGTTCGCCAATTCTTTTCTGCGGGATGTCAGAAAAATCATAATCCAGGATACCAAAACACGAATGCAGGCTGCGATAATTGAGGTAGAAGAAGCTATCAGTATCCAGGAAATCTCCTCGGGCCAGGCCACCACGAATTATCGTTATGACGCTATTGGAAATTTAATTGAAGACGTGCAAGAAGGAATTACTACCACTTGGAATGTATATGGCAAAGTAGCTACTGTATTAAATGTAAACAGCACTGCCACCTATACCGATGTTATCACGTTTACATACGATGCAATGGGCAACCGCGTAAAGAAAAGCGTGCAGACGGAAAGCGGTACTACCACCACATGGTATGTGCGCGATGCATCCGGGAATATACTGGCCAACTATGAGTTGGTGAATGACAACCAGCAGCAGCTTACTGAAATACCGCTCTACGGCAGTGATCGCTTGGGGATTTACCGCGCGAATATTACCCGTGATCTCTCTGCTGTTACTGGAAACACCTATACCCGGGAACTGAACAAAAGGGAATACGAATTGAAAGACCACTTAGGGAACGTGCGCGCTGTTGTAGCAGACCGAAAGTTACCTGCTTCTACCGCCAGCCCATCCGACTTTACGGCTGTATTGGAGATGTATGCTAATTACTATCCGTTTGGGATGGTAATGGAAGACCGCCAATATACCTCTGGGTCTTATCGTTATGGCTATAACACACAAGAAAAGGTTGATGAGATTGCAGGGGCTGGAAATCATTACACTGCACTTTTTTGGGAATATAATCCCCGTGTGGATCACCGCTGGAATTTAGACCCTAAGCCAAACCCTTCTATAAGTCCGTATGCTATTATGCAAGGCAATCAATCCGATTTGGTTTAGTGATCCATTTGGAGATACAGTTAAGATTGAACATCGTGCAGGATTTTTAGGTCTTGGGAGAAAACAAACTTTAACTTATGAAGGAGGTAATTTATTTAATGCTGATGGTTCTGAATATGAAGGCAGGGTTAGAGGATTTTTAGGACAAACAGTAAATGCTTTA